>JAEORG010000152.1 GCA_016841005.1 Candidatus Thorarchaeota archaeon
AGAGAGAGTTTTCTGATTGTTTCTTTAGTGGGAAGTCCTGTTTCTAATTCCCACCCACGCAAGCGATAGTAGTCATCCAACATTGGCTCTAGATCTACTGTTTGGCCTTTCCCAGGACCTTCTGGCATCTTTTCTTCTGTGAATCGTTTTGGTAGTTTGTCATCCTTTCTACTAATTCCCTCACGTGCATTGAAAAGACGCTTGAGGGAAATCTGACGTTCTGCAATTTCTGTTAGTTTATCCACGGTTCCTAAACTCTTCTCACCTGTAGCTAATGGTAACATCTCTGCAAAATCATTCATCCAGAAAATTGGCGGCCATGATACTGAATACCAACAAACAATCAGGGTATCGCGGATAGCATAAGCATTTTCAGATTCGTGGACAGCTATTGCTTTGTATTTCTCGATGTATGGATTAAGAATTTCTGGAATCTTATCCTTACCCCATCTCTCAGCAGCAACATCTTCATACCCAAGCTGGTCAACGACTACCAATGAACGAAGATGGTCAGCACCTCTAGCGCCAGTAGCGTGTGAGAGCCCAATGCTTCTGTGAGTTCTTCCGTCTTGACCTGAAACCTCTAGTCCCTTGACATGAATAGCATATTTCTGTGCTTCAGGTCCAAGTTTATCTGCTGCTTTCTTAGATCCGTCTGCGAGAATGTCGCCAAAGCCTTCTCTAGTTGCAATCATTTGGAGGAGAGAGATTGCTTGTTCAGGATTTCCCCATTCAAGTCTAAGACCTCCAGTATGTGTTGTATCTATGGCACCAGCCTCGAACGCTTCAATTGCAAATGCAATTGTTGACCCTACGGATATTATATCCATTCCATATCGATTACAGATTTGATTTGCTTTGAGGGTTGTCGCATAATCATCAATACCAAGAAGACTACCAAACGCCATCAAGCCTTCATATTCAGGACCCTCTTCAAGGGTACCTGCATGAGGACCATGGGAGATGTAGTTTACTTTCTTACATCCTAAACTGCAGCCAAAACAAGCTCTGTCACTAATCGTATATCGAGGCCTGATATATTCACCAGTTAATTTTTCCCATCCTGAAAAAACTCCAGTTCTGTGATTATAGGTCGGGAGCTCTCCTATTTCCTGTTTTACTGCAGTCAGGATCCAGGTCCCCCACTTTCCCATCTCTCTCGCTTGTGGATTCTCTCTCACTCTCATATGTGCATTCTTTGCTAGTTCGAAAAATCCTTCATGGTCAGCAACTTCAACCGCCCCAGTACCACGAATGGCTACTGCTTTGACATTCTTTGACCCTAAAACCGCGCCCATCCCAGTTCGTCCAGCTGCACGCGCATTATTGATGATAACCGAAGCATATCTGACTTTGTTCTCTCCTGCTGGACCAATTGCTCCAACCTGAATATCTGGTTCTTTGTGTTTCTTTCGAATAGTAGCTGTAGTGACATCAATTGTCTTACCCCAAAGGTCTCCAGCATCAATCAATTCTAAATCGGAATCATGTATCGAGATATAGACAGGTCTCTCAGATTTACCTTCGACTATTAGCATATCGTATCCTGCATACTTCAACTCTGCTCCTAGAAAGCCACCAACATGACTCTCGCCCCAGATTCCAGTCTGCGCAGCTTTTGACACGAAGACTGTTCTTCCACTCATTGGCCACAATGTTCCAGTTATGGGGCCGGTTCCAATTATCAGCTTGTTTGTTTCTGCGAGCGGATCGGATTTTGCAGGGACTTCATCATAGAGAATTTTCGCTGCAAAGCCATCTCCGCCTATGAACTGTTTAATCCATTCTTCAGGCAATTTATCAATTTTGAACTTCTCATCAGTCAGATTAACTCTGAGGATTTTTCCAGTATAACCGCCCTTTACCAATTCAGGACTCCCCACCTGATGCTTCAGCTTCTGATGCTCGATGGACTTCTTTGAGATAGGAAGCGAGTTTACCATGCCTTTCTAGTGTTGTAGTCTTTCGTGTAGGACCATATTGTATTGCCCCTGTGGGACAAACTTTGGCACACTCTGGGTCACCACCACAATGGTCACATTTGATGATCTTCATTCTTGTATTATCTAAGAGAATAACTCCATTGACACAGACACCTACACATGATTTGCATAGAATACAACGATTCTCATCGAGGTATGTCATTTTAGAAATTGGGTTTCTACGCATCGCATAAACAGGACAAATATCAACGCAAGGAGCCTCTTCACACGGTCCACAAACATTGGGAATATCTATTCCAAGGTCATCATATTTTACTATCTTGAGTCTTGCAAGACTTGGTTGGAATCGTTTCTCATTTCGAGCGGTGCAGGCAAGCTCACAGATTCTACAACCTGTGCATTTCGTATAGTCAACGGAGAGCTGTGATGACACTTTTAACACCTATGCGATTATTCTCAAAATCATACTCACACTAAAAGGTTTGGCAACATAGAGTGAGGTGTAGGCTTTATTAGGTTTCTATATCTTGGGATTGTCGGGTAATTTGCATGAGCGAAGAACCAGAAATGATTGAAAAAAAATCTAAGAAAGCTAAAGCTGATTTTGCTGAGATCGAATTTGAAATTGGAAACATCGAATTTGAAGCAAAGGGAAAGAGCGCTGTTGTTGAGAGAATGTTCAGGCTTTTGTTAGAGAAAATCGAGCAGGGAAAGCTCGTCGCTACTCTGCAATTACCTGACGAGGATGAAGAGGAAGAAGAAGAGGAGGAAGACGATTCAGCCTTTGAGGAGTTTTTAGAGTCCACTTCTGATGATGAGGAAGAGGAAGACACATTCTATTCCCCTCCGGATGTAAGCCCACCTCCGGAAGTTGAGGAGTCCGATTCAATTCCCAGTGAAGCATACTTGGACCCACCACCCGCATGGGATTCTCTAGAAGACGAGTCGCCACCTGAATCAGATGCGGAAAAAGAAACACGAGAAGATACATTCTAACTGGAGTTATTCACTATATACACCCAGTTGAACGGATCTTTCAGTTCTCCACACTGGATTCCAGTTAGTTCATCGAATAACCGTTGTGTCAGAGAGCCAATTTTACCCTCAGTCACAGGATATGTTATCCCTTTGTAATGTAGTTTACCAACGGGAGCGATAATGGCTGCAGTTCCACAACCAAATATTTCTTTGATTGTTCCATCTGATATGCCTATGAGGACCTCATCCATGGTTATCGGACGCTCAGACACCTTGTAGTCCCAATGATTGAGCAATGTTAGAACGGAATCCCGTGTGATACCATCTAATATTGTACCACTAAGAGGAGGTGTAACAACTTCATCATCAAAAACAATACAGATGTTCATTGTACCCACCTCTTCGAGATATTTTCGCTCTTTTGCATCCAACCAAAGAACTTGAGAATATCCTTCTTCTTTTGCATTTGTACTCGCAAGAAGACTAGCGGCATAGTTCCCCATGGTTTTAGCATGTCCTGTTCCACCTTCAGCTGCACGAACATGTTGATCTGCAACATAGATTCCTACAGGAGAAAATCCCTCTTTGAAATAAGGACCTACAGGACTTAGTATAATATAGAAAAGGTATTCATTACTAGGACGCACCCCAAGCTTCGCTTCAGTTGCAATCATCGTGGGGCGAACATATAATGATGTTCCTTTCTGTGCTGGTATCCAGTCTTGTTCAATCATTAGAAGTTGGGAGAGGGCCTTCAAGATGAATCCTTCATCTATGGTAGGCATGACCATTCTTTTCGCGGAGAGATTAAGACGAGCCATGTTCTTTTCGGGTCGAAAGAGGAATATATCATTTCCACGACGGTAAGCCTTCAATCCTTCAAATATTCCTTGACCATAATGAAGAACAAGTGCAGCAGGGTCGATCTGCAAAGGCTTGTATGGTTCTATCCTTGCGTTTTTCCACGTGCCATCAGAATACTCCATTACAAACATATGGTCAGTGAAGACAGAACCAAAAACAAGGTTCAGAACATCCTCTGGCTTGGGCTTCAACAGATTTTTTGGTGCAAGGTTAACCTCGAGGTTCAAAACTATCAAATTCCTTCATAATGCCTACTCTCTTTTTTCAAGAGTGCATGGTACATCAAATACATTCCTTTAGATATTAGTTACTATTGGGAAAATACGTTCTCTCCAAATGCTTAAGTCGGGGATTGATACAGAAGAGTTAGTGCTTGGAGGCAATCACATATGAGCCACAGGGAGCATGCCCCATCGGATGTATATGATTTAGACCCTAAAGACATTCTTACTCAATATTCAGTAGAGTGGGTGGCACTCAGGAAATCGTATGAAGAGGTCAAGACCAAGCTTGCGGAAGTGAAGGCAGAGCTTAATGACTTGGACTTGCAACTTGAAAAGAAGCAAATCGATGAGAAGGCACACATGGAAAGATACCATGAGAAATGGCTCATTTCAACGCAAATCGTTCAAGTCAAGAGAGATGTAGAAGCTAGACTTTACGAAATTCAAAAGGAGATTCGTAAAGCAAACAAACAATTGAAACAAGTAGAGGCTGAGCAACAGCGAAGAGAAAGAATTGAAGAAGAGAAGAGTGGTGCAATGATCGAGTGGATGTCACTCAAGCAGGGTTTTGAACTTGTCAAAGAACGAAGAAGAGAAATAAATCAACAAATGAACGCACTAGAAATACAGCGAAGATCCAATAAAATCAAAGATGAAGAATATCGAAATGCAAGAGTAAGGCAAATTCGACAACTTGCAGAGCTTAGTACTGTTGAGAGCGATGTTAAAAGAAGACTTGCAGAATTATTAGATATTATTCGTGCATGAGATAAAACGGAAATAGAGAAGTGCAGGACCCCGGTGAGATCCTGCAATAAGGTCTTACATGAAGTAGCCTTGGTCAACCATTGCATCTGCAACCTTGAGGAAGCCAGCAATATTAGCACCAAGTAAATAGTTACCCTTGTCACCGAACTTATCTGAGGTTTCGTATGCGGCCTTATGGATATTGACCATAATCTGATTCAGTTTCTGATCAACTTCTTCTCGGCTCCAGAAGTAGCGCATGCTGTTCTGTGCCATTTCAAGTCCTGAAACAGACACTCCACCAGCATTTGAGGCTTTACCAGGAGCATAGAGTATCTTATTCTCCAAGAAGATTTCGATACCTTCAGGGACAGTTGGCATATTAGCTCCTTCTCCGACCGCGAGGACTCCATTGTCTACAAGTGCTTTAGCTTCATTCTTATCAACTTCATTTTGAGTTGCGCTTGGGAATGCAAGATCACACTTGAGGCCCCAAGGACTACCACCAGCTTCGTAGCTTACGTTACTATACTGTTCAGCGTATTCCTTTATTCTACCTCGGCGTTCGTTCTTCAACTCCATTATCCATGCGAGCTTATCCTTATCGATACCATCAGGATCATGAACCCAACCACTTGAGTCACTCATTGCGATGACCTTTGCACCGAGTTGGATGAGTTTCTCAGCGGTATATTGTGCAACATTTCCGGAGCCAGATATGACTGCTATTTTGCCCTTGACATCTTCATTTCGGGTCTTAAGCATCTCTTCAACAAAATAGACACATCCATATCCCGTAGCTTCAGGACGAATTAAAGATCCGCCCCAGCGTGCACCTTTGCCAGTTAGTACACATGTACCATGTTGATTTGTAGCTTTTCTGTATGCACCGTATAGATAGCCGATTTCACGACCACCAACTCCGATGTCTCCTGCTGGAACATCAATGAATTGACCAATGTGCCGGCTCAGTTCTAACATGAAGCTGTAACAAAAGTTACGAACCTCGTCATCTGTCTTACCTTTTGGATCAAAATCAGAACCACCCTTACCACCACCCATAGGTAGACCTGTAAGACTGTTCTTGAAAATTTGTTCAAATCCAAGGAACTTCAGTATTCCAAGTTTCACCGTTGGGTGAAATCTTAGACCGCCCTTGTAAGGACCAATTGCTGAGTTGAATTGCACACGAAAGCCTTTATTGACCCGAATCTTGTCATCCTTATCGATCCATGGAACTCTGATCATCACAACACGCTCAGGTTCGGTGATTCGTTCAAGGATTGCTTTTTCCTTATATATTGGAAATTTTTTGATAGCAGGTTCTAGGGTTTCGAGTACCTCCAACGCCGCTTGGTGGAAGACCTTCTGTTCAGGCTCTTTTTCCACCAAATTGTTGTAGACACTTTCGATGTAGCTATCCAATGAAATAACCTCACTAATTAATAGTGATTCGCGAGTCCGCCCGCGTTATGGCCTGCACATAAATTCATCGGATACGGATTACTTTCGTCAAAAATGGATTTCAAACCATTTTTAGATATCCAACCTTGATTTTAAATGCAAGCTACGTTAATCAATGAGTTCATAGAGTAAAATTCAGTGATAATATCAATTTCATGTAATGTGGGGTAAATTGAATTGCCAACATTTGAACAGGAGTGGGTTTCACCCATTCTGGAAGTCTACAAGAAGAGAAAGATTACGGAAACATACACCGTAATATTGGGTTTAAATCCAATCGGACAATCGGTATGCAGAAAGCTCTACGAGGCAGGAACATTCGAAACGGTATTGGTTTTCAACTCTCCTGCTTTCTCAACATGGAATAGATACACCAATGATTTCAAACCTCCTGTAATTCCGGTACAAGGAATGATTTCTGAGGACCTGATGATTATCTTTGGAGATGTAATTATCAAAGAATATGAATGGGTTACAGATTTGCTCTTCTATCTCCGAGGCAATGTCCCAACTAGGTTCATCATTACATTTCTCACTCATGAATCCGGAACAGTCGGACAAGTTCTAAGCAGAAAGGGAGAGCGTCTTCTCAACAGAATGGAAGTACCGCTGGGACGAGGTGATTATTATGATGGTCTTAGCGCACCTCTCATCAGTTTGGGCACAACTTTAGGTCTAGACCCTGTTGTCCTTTTCATTGAAGATATACAATCAGGTGCAATCGAGTTACAAGTTGATGAAACAACTGTATATTCAACGCAGATCGAGTTAGTGAATAACCTACTCTATAAGGGATTAGACATTCAAATAGTGAATCAAGAGTACGAATGATGTCTAGTCCTCATCAACCCGAGTAGACTGACCATATCCAGTCCTATCACGTTCGACTCGCGGACTATAGCCATATTCAGAATCATTTGAAAAAGTCGAATCACATTCAGAACAGAGGAGTGCTCTTGTATCCTTTGCATCAACTATTTTACCACAGGAAACACACGCCCACATACCTGATTGTAAAAGCTTTGTTTTCCTAAATACCGCTCTTGCAATGTCTCTTAGGGTTTCAGGACAGTCTTTTGCAACGCCAACAACACCTTCAACATTCCATTCGCAAATGAGGGAAACAAGTGTAGTTGTCAATTCGATTATCCTGGTTGTGGCTTCATCTACATTTTTTGGAGGTTTCTCTTCAACCCGGCGAGGAGTATCTGTGACATCTGATAGAATCTCAAGAAATCCAAAAAAAGCAGGAGGAGGATATTTCTCATCTCCCTGAGATTCAACCAGTTGTCCTAAAACAGCTGATATCATGAGTGTTTGCGAGTAATCCTCTTTCAGTATATTTCGTATCTCATTTGCTATTTGCTCTGGGTTTAATATATAATCCTCCATAGGAAGACCTTTTTCTTTTGCCAGAGCTTGCACTGAATCAATAAATCCTCCACCTTTCTCCATTTCACTGTTGATTCGCTTCGCTACCTCACGATACGAAAGTCCAGTATCACGGGCAATCTTCTGTAGCAGATCTCTGGCAGTAGGACTCACTAGATACACTATACCTGTGGCGCCACTTTTTACATGCAGTAACAGCATTATAGTTTGTTGTATCACAGGATTTCGGTTTTTTTGAAAATTAAAAAAGCTCCAACAAATTAAAAGCAGGAAATCACAACCTCTTATTCTGATGATTCAGATAATCGGAGATTTTTCTATGATGCTCTCTGATAAAGATATACGGGCAGCCATCAAAAGAGGAGAAATCATCATTGATCCACTAGATGACAGTGCTATTGGTCCATGCAGTGTAGATCTGCATCTTGATGGTCTCTTCAGAGTTTATCAACCTGGACCACCAGTAGATATTCATAGTAAACGTCCACTTGACGATGATACTAAGATAGTAAATACAGGAAAAAACCCATTCATGATTCTCCCTGGGCAGTTTATCTTAGGTCAAACCGTTGAAAACCTCTCTGTATCGGCTGGATATGCAGGACTTCTGGAAGGTAGGTCCTCAATAGCTAGATTGGGAATTATAGTTCATGCAGCAGGTTTAGTAAATCCTGGGACTGGTGTAGATAGGTCTGAACTATCGTCTATATAGAGATTCGGAGTATATCATGGTGCTGATTTATGAACTTCCAGATTTCGCATCATAGATTTGATGTCCGACACT
>JAEORG010000153.1 GCA_016841005.1 Candidatus Thorarchaeota archaeon
CCCACCTACACAGCCAATCAGGTAGTCAGGGGTCTCTTCAATACTATCTAATTGAGTGATGATCTCTTGACCAATCACACTCTGTTGAAGCATTACAAAATTGAGAACTGAACCAAGAGTATACTTTGTATTTTCATGAGTCATTGTATCCTCTATTGCTTCACTGATTGCTATACCTAGAGTACCAGGATGGTCGGGTGACTCAGCACGCACCTTTCGACCATATTCTGTTCTGTCAGAAGGACTAGGAACTATATTCGCTCCATATGTTCTCATCAAAGTTCCACGATACTGCTTTTGCTCATAGCTAATTCTCACCATGTATACCATTGCTTCAATTCCAAAGTAAGCGCAAGCTAAACTTACAGCACTTCCCCACTGTCCAGCACCGGTCTCGGTAGCCAATCTTTCCACGCCTTCTTTCTGAGCGTAATAGGCCTGAGCCGCTGCTGTATTCAGCTTATGACTACCTGTCGGTGAAACATCTTCTCTCTTGTAGTAAATTCTACAAGGAGTCTTTAGTGCCTCTTCAAGACCTACTGCTCGTTGAAGTGGTGATGGTCGTCCGGATCTCATTAGTATCCCACGTACTTCCCAGGGGATCTCGATCTTTTTCTTCATTGAAACCTCTTGCTTGACACATTCTTCAGGAAAGAGTGCCATCAAAGCCTCAGGACCAATAGGTTCACCAGTTGCAGGATTAAGCGGCGGGGGAAGAGGGTTCTTCAGATATGGTAGTATATTCACATAGTGCTTTGGTGTATCCTCGATATCTAGTTGTATACGTACATTTTCACGTTTCATTTGTTTATCTCCGTGCATTCCCCGCTTCTGGGAAGTGGCGTCTCATCTGAACAGACATCATGCATGCAAAATAGTAAGTCAACTCAAAACATGAAAAGCAAGCAAGAGTTGCTCTTTGAGAAGAAGTAGGTTCAGAAACAATGATTGTGTGACTTGGAGGACGGACTAAACGGGCAATCTCTTGCCCCTTTGCCATTGGCCAAGGCACACTCGTATCATGTCTCCACACTCAGAAACGGTTATAGCAGCCGTGAAGCTTTGATTTATAAACATTGTGCATAAAAGTACCATGATGTACATTTTAGTACAACATATTTTCTCGACCTCGAAGTAATAGATATCTTTACTAGAGGCAAATTGAAAGACAGAATCGACTCTGAGGAATTAATAGCCAGGTGTATGATATGACCCAAGATGAAAAGACTGGGATTGATTCAGTCTTACTCAAGACTTTTTTCGATAAATCACCTATAGGAGTATTGATTGCCCAAGATAGAAATATCATATACATGAATAAGGCACTTAGCGAGAGACTCGGAATTCCTTCAGAAGAAGTCATGGAGCATAGTATTGAAAAATTAACAGGACTCCTTGAACCTGAAGTACGAGAAAGTGCACTCAGAAGATTTCAACGCGTTGTAAATAAAGAGAAAGTATATGATAATGACAGATATTCATTTACACGTCCGGATGGAAAAGTACGAACCCTGGAGGTAACCTCTAACGTCCTTGAGATTGCAGGTAATGAATACGTGATTGCATATGGAGTAGATGTCACTGAAGACCAAGAGAATCGAGTGAATGTTGCACGAGAAAGAAAGGCATTTGGAATAATTGCACAAGCTGCACTGAGCTCAGAATCAATCCCTCAAATTTGTGACACTGTACTAAAGGATCTAATTGAGATACTTAATTTTGATCTGGGGACTGTTAGATTATTCAATAAAGAAGAGAATACACTTGACCTCATTGCTTCTATTGGATTCCAAGAGGTAACTGCTGAATCAGTAATAGAAGTGGATAATCCGAATTACCTTTCAGCTAGAACAGCTAGAACAAAGCAACCACTATTCATCCCAGATTTATCGGAAATATCTGAAGATATTGAGAGGATGTTCAAGGCAAAGAAAATGGGTCTTAAATCTTTGATATTTTGGCCTCTTATGGGTACTGATAATGAACTGATAGGAGTCCTTAATGTTGCATCACGTACAGCGAAGTCAATAGGACAAATAGACAGAGGATTCTTCACAACCATAGCAGGTATGTTTTCGACTGTTCTTGAGAGAAGAAGAACAGATGAGAAACTGAAAGAGAGTCAAGAGCAATTTATTGCATTTGCGGATAATCTTCCTGGTCCAGTCTTTATCAAAGATCACAAATCAAAGGTACTCTTTGTTAACAGGTTCATGAGGAGAATGAGACCAGATCCTGGAAAAGGTGAAGTAACGAATGTTGATATCTTTCCTCAACGACGCGCTGAAGAATTAACTGTTGAGGACCAGAAGGTACTAGCAAGAGGTCCTATTGATAGGATACAGAGAACAAGAGATAATGATGGAAAAATTCGAACCTATAGGAGCCACAAGTTCCCGATTTTCCGAGAGAATAAGCCACCATTAATTGGTGGGTTTTCCCTAGATATCACAGATCAGATCGAAGCTGAGGCGCAGCGAGAAGAAGCACGCGCTCGAGCAGAATTCTTCAATGACCTATTGGGACACGATATTAACAATATGCATCAAGGAATTATGGCAAGCCTAGAATTGATTATGGAAGATGAGAGTCTATCAGAGAAATCGCGAGATATTGCAGAGAAAGCTCTGTTACAGGTCAATAGAAGTGTTTCATTGATAAACAATGTAAAGAAATTCACTTTGGTAAACCAAGAAGAAATTCAACTTGAAAAGACGGATCCAGCTGAAGCATTAGTTGTCGCTATTGAAACAGTTAAGCAATCATTCCCCAACAGAGAGATTGATGTGAGGATGAACCTATCAAAATCAGAATATTGCATAATGGCCAACGAATTTCTTCAGGATGTATTCTATAATCTTCTTCACAATGCAGTAAAAGCAACAGAAACAGAAAATATAGAGATTGCTGTGGAAGCTAGTATAATACAGGAAGGAGAGTATCTTCAATTTGACATCGTGGATTGGGGAGTAGGAATTGAAGACTCATTGAAAGAAACAATTCTAGTTGGACTAGAAGAGCGAGTACGTAGGGTCTCTGGTGTTGGTCTAACACTAGTTAAGCAAATAATAGACCAGTATAAAGGAAAAATATCGGTAGAAGATAGAGTAAAGGGAGACCATTCGAAAGGTGCTCGATTTATCATACTTCTACCAAATGGTTGTTAAGATTTAATCAGACCTTGGTGGTGTTCCAATCTTTCGTGCCATCAACCCGAAGATTACAAAGAGAACTATGCCAATAATCAATGTAATCTCTAATGGTACAGCATATCCATACAGTACATACCCTATTGTTAGAGTGACACCAACAAAGATGTGGCCTACAATTGTTCCCCAATTTGCAGGAGCTAGTTTGTGACTCTCATCATAATGACGGAGAGCTGTTATGACTGCAAGTCCAGTCAGAGGGATGGTTGCAAATACCAAAAGAGTCTCTATGCGAATCCAATCAATAACAGCAAAGACTATGATACTAGCATACATCACAATTATCGCAAGTGTGTAACCTTTTGCTGCATGCTTTCTTCCTAAGCGAACAACCAATGTACGTTTATTCGCATCTCGATCTGCCACATAATCTGGAAACTCGTTAATATACAAGACCAGTGCAATCATGATAGCAACAGGTAAAGATACAAGGGCAGGTTCAATGAACTGTTGGATTGGTATATTCAATGGCCATGCCAATGGAATAGGAACAATCTCAGCAATCTGAACATAGTAGGCACCAACGACCATTAGAAAACCAAACATTGTTCCGATGACAAATTCTCCGACCCCACGTTTTACAAACCGAATCGGCGGAGTAGAATAGAAGAATCCAAAGAACGCCCCAAC
>JAEORG010000154.1 GCA_016841005.1 Candidatus Thorarchaeota archaeon
ATAGCACAATCTGAAAATATCGGAATCAGAGCATATGTTCTAGTCAAGCCTCCTTTTCTAACTGAGAGAGATGCATTAATCGATGCTAAACATACTATTCAGCAGGCTGTTGAAATGGGTGTAACTACTATCTCAATCAATCCTGTCAACATACAGAAAAAGACGCTAGTTGAACAGCTCTGGAATAAGCACTCCTATCGTCCCCCATGGCTCTGGTCTATAGTTGATATTCTACGAGAGATGCGTGAGAATGTTTCAGATAATATCAACATCGTCTGTGACCCTGTTGCTGCTGGAAAGAGTCGTGGACCCCATAATTGTGGTGTTTGTGACCAGAAGATAACTCGAGCTATACGGGATTTTTCACTCCATCAAGTTCCATCAGTTCTAAGAAATCTGGATTGCGATTGTAAGGAAACTTGGTATCATGTGCTTGTTCATGAAGATATCACACTACTTTCTCAGAGAGAAATCATATTGGACTAATGAGAAAAGGATTAAAGAAGGACGAAGGCGTAATGCATTATCAAGGTGTAGGATTATGTCTCCATTCATTACACAAGTACAAGTATGGTTCAATAGCGAAGGTGCATCACCTTCAGTAATTATTGACAAGCTCATGCAGCTAGGTTTTACTCCAGTTCGTGGAGCTTATGATTTTGTTTATGAACACGACTCTAAGGAGATTGGGGAGGCTGACTTGTCAAATGCGATTCTCGACATCGCGAACGCGTTGCATGAAGCCCTTAGAGGATTCAAGGTACTATATACTCTCGACACTCATGAGGATGGAGAATTCATCCCCTTGGAAGATATTGATGCTGAACTCGAGGCAACAAGGAAAGAGCTCGAAGAGTTAGAGAATGAATAGAAAAAGATAGAATATGAGGGGGATTTTCCCCTCATTTTATTATTAATCGCTTTTTACTACAGGCTCACGACGTTTGTATTCGCCTTCACCTTGTACTGTTATGTTAATCCGTTTCTTGTCTCCAGGATTCATTTTTGTCCAGTTCCAGACTAGGCTTGTACCATCTTCTGTGGGAGCCAATGATGGTTCTTCCTCAGTAGGATCTGTTGATATGTATTCAAAATCAGAAGGAATCCAATCAGTGACCTCAACATTTTCTACAGTGACTTCTCCCTTGTTCTCTGCAACAATCATAACAATATATTCACCAGGGCTTGCTCCCTTGTTGATTGCTTTCTTCACAGAAATACTACGCTTCTTGTAGATTACCCCAAGCTTGTGGCCTGCAGGGTCACTTCTAGTTTCTGTGTAATATCCTAGAGGATCTATATTTGCTCTGCATATGATTGGTGATGGATACTCTTTCTCTGGACGACTCTTCCAAGCCATGATTGCGTAATTAACTTTGATGCTCTCTCCTGGCTTTAGTTCGCCCATAGTGTCTTTGAGATTTCGAAGTGCAATTGTAATGTGATGTGGTGATTCTGGATTCTGATCATCAGGATTGATGATGAATTCATAATCTTCAGTAAAGTCTCTTCCTCCAATCCAGATGCTTACATGTTCCTTCTTGGGTGGCATCATATCATCTGGTAAATCATCTTCGATTATCACTTCATTCAAAGGTGCTGTACCATTGTTTGTAACTTCGATAGTGACTTCTACTGGTGTCTTATCAGAGCTCGATACACTGGGTGGATCGAATTCTTTCGTGTAACCAATTCTGTAGATTGGTCTAGTCAAAGGAGTCTTTGTAACAGTCCCTAGTACTCTTTTCTTGATTGTTCTCATGGGTGTGTACACAATTTCTTGAATACAAGTTGGAGGTGTTTTACTCTCGATATTGAATGAAGAACTCCATTCATTTCCTGGTGCCATTTCCTTACCTGGAGATTCATCTAGCATCTTTTGCTTTGAACCACCAGCCGCAGGCGTGAGAAATACCTCGGCTTTGTCAAGACGAATCATCAAATCACTTTCATTGGTACACTCAAGTGTGCATTCCCATTGATTTGGTTGGGACTCACCTGTTTCGATACCAGTAAGGAACTCTGTCAGAGCTGACATATCAGGTTCTAGAGATGAACGCTGTTGTTCTTTTCCTCGATATGAAACTATCAACTCGCCTGCATTCATTGATTCGACTTCACTAATGTCAGCAGATGCTGTGATTTTGAGAACTGAATCTTCTTCCGGATAAATGACAAATTCTTTCCAAACTACTTGTCTTGTTCCTTCGTCAAAGGTTGCTATGCCTGAAGATGTACTTTCAATATCTACGTTTGTTAATTCAGGTGGTATTGTCTTGTTCAGGATAATGTTGTCCAGTTGACCATTAGTTGTATTTTTTACACGGATTGTGATTCGAACCATATTCTCTTTTCCAAACGCGTACGCCCAGTGAGGATTTTCAGATTCGATATCTCTCGCTGTATCGAAAGTTTCAGTTAATTCTAGAATTGGTTTTGATACTGTGACTGTGTAAGGGCTTTCCCATTTTCCTCCAGCCTCGATCTCACCAGCGGAGAGAGTATCACCAGAAATATTCGTTCTTGTCTGTGAACCATTCAGAAGAACTCTTACATTCCAGATCCTACATCTCTCTGATGTATTGTGTACGCCAAGTACACCTGCTACTTTGATCTCTTCTAGTTCGTTATCCTCTTTCGTTATCGCTTTCTCTGTTTCTTCAAGATCGATGACAACCATTTTATTTTCAGTCAACTGACTCACCAACTTTTTTCCTGAAATTGTAGATTTGCTTGGAATATTCTTTTACATACACCAATATTAGGAAATTGTGTGTCTAAACTCATTTCCCGCCGCCCATTGAATCTCCAAGGTTTGTCCCTTTTCAAGAACTATGGGCAAGGTACTCCGACTAAATTGGTCTATATACTTAGTAAACTTGGTAGCTTGTTCGTTATCAGTGATTCTCGTAGGAATAGCTATTTTCGGATTTGCATCAATGCATAGACTAACTGCATCCTTTACAGGGAAGACATCTTCTCCAGAAATAGGTGCGATTATAACATCCATCTCCAACTGTCCAAATGGGCCTCTGACAGAAGTATCTCCAAGATATCCAACTTTCATCCCGCCCATCTCAATATAAAGTCCAAAATTCTCCACTCTATCAAGGGTGTCAGGATTTCGACGATGAAGTGCATATGGAGTTATCTTAAGTCCGGGTATTTCATATGTTTCTTCAGATTTTAACACATGAAGTAGCCAAGGTTTTCCTCCCTCAGCTTTCACCCTTTCAATAGTTTCTGCATTTCCAAGGATCCATGCTTTTGAGTGAGCAGCAATTGCAGTGGCATTTCCCACAGCATCATCAAGCTTGTGAGTGGCTGCAATAACTCTTACCTCAAACTCATCGGGTACAATTGAATTTCCATTCCATTTACCAGGGTTTACTAAGAGCGACATTTCATTTGACTTGAAGGCGAATGTTGTTTTACCGATGAATTTTATCTTGAGCAAAGAACCACTTCCAAATATTCCATCAATCACAATGTCTAGGAATACATACAGTATGCTAGATGGTGTTTTTTGGTCTTAAAAAGAAATTGCACATCAATATTAAAAAAGCGCTTATTACGTGACAGATTTGTAATCTCCGATATTCCGAGTGCTATGTTTTTATGATATCCACAATACATAGGATTAGTACAAGAGTGAAGATAATTTCATTGTAACGAGGGGTTATATGCTCGAGAAGATACTCACCGAGAAATTCCGAAGGCTCTTGAAAACGGTGTTTCTTGACATCCAGAATCAACAAGATCGGAGAGATGAGGAAGAATTCGCAAAAGATGAGCTCCGAATCAAAGAGCGACTTCTGGACACTGTGAATCCATTTCCCTCAGATGTAGTTCTAGAAGATGATTTTTTGATTTCAGCTGTTGATGGTTCCGGTACAGACAATCTGATGATGCTTGATGATATTCGCGTTCATCTTCTGAGTACTGCTTCCATCATTGTTGATACTAATACCCGGTCTGAGAATCTATTCTCCCCCTTAAGTAGAGAAGAAGTTGAGAACGAACTTGGAAGTCAGCCCAGTATTGATGCACACTGGCACTCTGGAGTGCGTGGAGATGCAAAGGAGAAACTAGCAAAGTCACTAGCAAATATCTATCCAGAAAAGGACCTTCCCTCTCTCATCTTACCTTATTTCCAAGATGCATCTGACGGACGAATCTCAGACTATACAAAACTGAAAGAGAGTGAGTATGCAAAATACATAACCAAGCTTGATTCCATGGATGATCTAATCACACGGGAACAGATTCTGACAAATCCGGTTGTCCATGATGAGCTTAGGAAAGTTTCGGAGTATGCGGCTGTTAGGAATATTATAACAAGTGGAGTTCGTCCAAAGTATGTTTTGTTAGATGGTGCAATGTCAGTATTCATCCATTTCTCTCGACAATACCCTTCCATGCCAAGTGGGTTTATGTTACGTGAATTATGTTCGTTGGCAAGAAAGGAGGAAATCATCCTTTGTGCTGTGAGTAAGAC
>JAEORG010000013.1 GCA_016841005.1 Candidatus Thorarchaeota archaeon
ATTATGCAGAATTTGTAGTGGACCGTTTTTACAACCTAAAAGTTAGAGAAATTTACTCATTAGCAGCGTATGAACAAGGATATTCCGAATTCTTCAAATCGTATCCCGCTCCTCCTCGTATCTTTGTGTCTGCCAGTTCAAGTGAGCTTCTAGATAAAATAGAATCTCTGGATGGTATGGTGCCGACAAAAGAAGGAGTAATTAATGGAGCAAATGGATTCATTCCTGCTTGGGGCTCTACAAGATATAATTTGGAAGGTGCATGCTTCTTAGGTGAAACTCTAGGGATGATTAAACATGACTACCGTGCGTCAAGAGAAGTAATGCAAAAAGTTGCAAAGCTAATTGGGTTAAAGTTAGAATTTAACATTCTTGATGACCGAGTTGAACAAGTCAAAGAGTTCATTGATTGGGCAATGAAAGAAATTGATCAACGTGCCACACAGGTTGATAATACAGATAGTGCTCAAGACCGATATATTGGTTAAACTATTCTACAAGGTCTGGAGTTAAAATATCCGTTATCCATGCTTGACTATCAATATTGATGTAAAAGTAATGGTCGTCATGCTTTACCTTGATAGTAAATGGGAAACGCTTTGCTTTCTTTAACACTCCCTCAGGGACTCTTAGAACAGTCTTCTTGTTACACACAGGACAGCTTGCGAATCGCTCGAAAGACATTCATATATCACCTTTGTACTATCATTCAGATTTTTAATTTGGTGTCCGTACTGACTATTATTGAAGAATCCCATTGATCTGGATCCTGAAGAATATCTGTAAATTTCTTCTCTAGATCGTCGGGTTGTATTTCTGCAATCGAATCATTATCAATACCAACAATTCTAAGATTTTCATAAACTCCAGCTTGAATAAGAAATCGAAACTCTTCCCCATTCTCTGTTGCCTTTAGAACGATGAATTTGGAAAAATCTTGGAATTCATCTTTAGGACCTCTTAGAGACCCCTGCATGGTATCAACCCGGTTTGATGCTACAACGGCGTTTAGTAGATAAGCTCTCAGAATGCGATTTCCGACCTTCCTTCTAATATCTATGAATTGTTCTACGGTACCATCTTCAAGCTTGAGCTTCCAAAAACGATGTGTCGTCACATCAACACCATCCTGAAGAACGTTTAAGGTCATATAGAGCTTACCTGAGTGTATTACTATAATCCATATTATGGCCCAGCATAGTTTTATTTGTTCGTTCGCACAACTCTGAACCAAGTAGCTTGTCAGAAGGGAGAGAATAAGATGTTGCAAACATTCGATATGATTATACGGGAAATGCACATTGGCCTCTGGTTCTTGGTTGTAGGTTATTACTTCCTGATTTTTGTAATCTTATTCCTATTTAGATGGCGTAAGACCAGGAATCCATTTTCATTTGCCATGGCAATTTTCTTTCTTCTACTAGCAGTTGGAAGGGTCTTTTATTTCGTAGGTGATTTCTTTGCAGATGCTAGATCTCTCCCATCAGGTCTGACAGGAATCACACCCTACCTTTCGGATGCAACATTCTGGATAAGTGCAGGAGGCTTTTTCCAATGGATGGCTTTAGCTGCACTCTCTGCCACTGCTGGATTTCTAATAATAGGGAAACGCTGGGCAGAAATTGGATTTGCTGTAATTCCAGTAATCATTGGCATCGCACTTGTTCTATTTCCTGGAGAGGGCACAAACCTAGCAGTACTTATTGCAGGCGTTGCATATGCCCTGTTCATCCCCTTTCTATTCTGGTATTTGGCTTATGTTTCAGGTGGTATCCTAAGAAAATCGAATTTCATCCTTGGAACTGGATTCTTAGTGCTCTTTGCTGGTCGAGTAATTCATTCAGCAAGATTCGTGTTAGAAGGAGCTGGAGTGTTATCTTATGCTGCCAGTGGAATTCTTGCTCCAGGGCTTATTGTAATTGGACTCATCCTGATAACAGCTGGAAATGAGTGGGGTCAGACCCAATAGGTCATTCAAGATACGAGAAAGAGTAGATCATTGACCAATCTCTTTCCATTCTAACATTTTCATATCTTCTAGTGAGTGTAATGCTTTTTGTACATCTTTTACTGGTTTTCCTAATTGATCCGCAATATCTCGTACAGTCAGTTTTCCTTGGCATTTCTGGCCAACATCATAAACCTCTTGAGATATCTGCCCTAAACGTACTAGCATTGGTGAAACCTTCCCCTTAAGAAGAGGGACTAATATCTTCATTTCCGAAGCCTTACCCATCTTCGTTATTTCATCCAATTTCTGCACAAATTTGTCAAATGGCTCTAAATTTCCATCCCAGTTCTGTAGGACCGAGGAATATTGCTTGACAAACTCATTGTTAACATCAGCAAGAACCGCCATTGCTGCATTCCCGTCATCTGTCTTATCTACTGTCGCAGCAACAATAACATTGTTCTTGAGAGAGAGACAAATATCGAATGCTCCAAAATCAATGACATGCACTCTATTACCAGAACTGAGTTCTTGACCGAAAGATATCAGTGCTGTAAGAAAGCCGCTGATTAGGTTTGGATCCATTTCCCCTTCTCCGTATTTTCTATCCAGAACACAGAGACCGCTATCAGCAATTAATACATAAAGAGCCTGAATCAACCTAAATCGCTCCTCTCGAGATTGTGTTAGGTTACCCCTTGAATCTTTATATCGTTTCTCGTGGTCTACTAAGTTCCGAAACAGCGATTTTATTTGTGATATTTTTCACCTTGCAACTGTGGTTGATATGGATACTGCGAAGGATGGTAGAATTATTGTTCTTGAGGATGCTCTCCGGAGGTTGAATGACGTAGTTACTAACAGAAAATTGAAGATGCACATTGATTATAGCAGGCTTGTAGCGTCATTAAAAACTGCAGGCGCTTTACTCTACGAGGTGAAATACTCCTATATGGATGCAGTCGCATTATCTGATTTACCTGCAACAGACCATCTCGTTGAATCTATCTCTGAGTTCAGTGATATCTATTTCAAAGCTCTCCAATCTGGACATAAACCAGCTTCTATCAAAGAGCAGATCGTACATGTTGATGTTGAGTATGCCTTACGAATTGTTAAGGGCTTTCAAGACCGACTTCGTAATTTTGATGATGATCCTGGAAGAGCTGTAGATATTCTTGCAGTGGAAGTCAGCTCCGCAAAACCAATTGAAGGTTCAACAAATCTAACACAATGCAGATGCACAGATGGTTCAAGAATCTGGAATATAGTGACGAATATTTCACATATCAAGCCCGGGACAAAACTTGCATGCGCAATCCTTCCGCCGGTTGAAATGATGGGTGTTATTAGTGAGGCAATGTTTCTCAGTGGAACACCGCTTCCAGATTCAACTAATGTGTGACTCATGTCAAGTCCTCCAGATTCCTCCCTCGATCAAGCACGAGCACAGGTGTTACAAATTATGAAGAGGATGACATAAGATGCAACTTAGAGAACTTCAAAATTTAAAATCCGATTTTGAGAAGGCCAGAGGATGGGATAGATTTCCTGCCTCACAGGTATTTTCCCATCTAATTGAAGAACTGGGTGAGATATCAAGACACATTACATTTGAGGAGGGTTATAAAAAAGAAGGACTTGGTCATACAGCACCAAGAGAATCTGATTTGGCAAGAGAGTTTGCTCAATCCTTTTCACTCTTTGTTCAATTGGCAAATCACTTCAACGTTGACTTGGAACGGGCTGTCCTCGACGAGATCCAAATCATGACAGAACGTTTTCCTGCTGAAGAATGGTCTAAATATATGAGGGAGCGCTAGTTACCCTACATTTTGCGGCGGGCTTCTAATTCCTTCTTTGCCATGTCCTCAAGATCTTTTGTAGCCGCTAGCAATCCCAATGCTTTTTTGTAGACCACTTTGATGTTTTTCTCCTGTGCCCATTGAGCTAATCCTGTAACAAGTGGACCCAATGCTGTACGTGCTGCTTCAACAGTCCCAACAGCTTTACCCATTAATTCTAACCCATGTTGTTTATCCTTTCCAGCTTCTGCCACTCGTAGCCACACGAGTGCATGTATCATGTATAATGCGTCCAGCATTAAGGTTGGAGATTTAGGATTGTCTTGGACTTTCTTTAGAAGGCGTTCTTGTCTACTTTCAAATACATCTTTGAAATTTCCAAATGCTTTCTTGAAATTCTTCTTATCTAATTCGATGATGCCTTTCTGGAGTTTCTCGTCTGATTCGGACAAATCTATCTTGCTCCCTGATTAGCTTTGTATATTGATGGAGAACAGCTGTAATGCTATTATGACTTTCTACTATATTAACTGAGGTAATGCCTTGTCACTCAAAACAAATATTCTCGGAATGTTTATTATTCGGCTTTTGTCGAACTCCTCTTATAGAAACTTGCTGGCGGATTGATTGAATTGGTAAAGACAACCTTCACATTCCAAGAATTGAAGCGGACGAATCACAGAGAAATCAAAGAACTGCAGGATAAGAAGTTCCGCGCTTTCATACGCTATCAAGTATGGCCTAACCATCCATACTACAGGCATCTTTTCAAAGAGAATGGGATTGATGCGTTTAACATAACCTGTATTGAGGATTGGGCAAAATACAATATTCCCTTGGTTAGAAAGGTTGACTACAAGGATCACC
>JAEORG010000155.1 GCA_016841005.1 Candidatus Thorarchaeota archaeon
ATATAAATGAAAGTCCCCAGAAATTTAGGACTGCTATAACTTTGGTAGCTTTGGAGCATGTGATTATTATTGCTCTATCCATTTCGATGTTCCTTGCTTTTGGTTCTTACAGCCTCATTCTTGGAGTAAT
Organism: Candidatus Thorarchaeota archaeon; assembly: GCA_016841005.1. The sequence continues at coordinate 131 of JAEORG010000155.1, forward strand.
TTGGTTATTTGCTCGATCGATAGAAGGACTACTACAAATCAATAACAAGAGAAACTTCATTAGATTAGCTGATATTGCTGCAGAATATACTAAATCCGCAGAAACTGAAAAGAAGGATTTGGAAAATAAAACACTCTCTCTTTTGAAATCAAAGAACTCAACTTTTACAGTTGCTCAACTGCTCTTCTCTATTGGTACATTTGCATACTCGTTAGTATTTGTAATGTATGCAGTAATTCCAATACTGATTGGTTGGTTTGGAATTATTACCAGTATTGTGTATGGATTAGGTAATGCAGTATATCATGCAAGACCGTCCTCTAAAATACTCTGGAATATAGGTGGTCTTCTAATCTTTATCTTTGAACTTGTACTTGGTGGATGGTTGGTCATTTCACCATTCATCATAATGTTAGTCTAAAACAGCATCATAGGTTGACCGAATGGAAAGAAGCAGATCACCATCCACGCAAACAAGATGCAATAGAATATTGTTGATCCCAGAATATTCCGTCCTGAGTTCATATAGACCCAAGAGACAAGTACCTGTTGAAAGATAGTGAATAGAGTCACTGCAGTCAGAGCTAACGCAACAAATGAGAGAGAAACTGATTGCCACCCAATCATCATCACTGGGATGAATATGAATATGTCAACTAGAATGGCTATCATGACCATTGTAAAGTACTCTCTAAGTCTACCTGTTTCTTTCAAACGCTCTTGGATATAACCACGCAGATAGAATTCCTTCAGGAAGAAGAATGGGAATAGTAGGATTGTCAGTGAAAAGATAACTCCAACCTCTCTGGTCGTAGGAATCGATGTGACAATACTCCAATCAAATACAGCCATCAGAGCCGCAATACACACGACTCCTGATATGACCCCATAGAATATAGAGTGAAATGGTGAGATTGAAGACATCTCTTTCATCCCTGCTGGCAATGACTGTAATTGTAACTTCTTGTCTTTGTATGAAAACATGACCAATGCAACAACAACTCCACAGGCAAGTCCAACAGCTTGTCCTCCGAAGACGGAGTTGAACATTGTAATAGGCGCAATATCTACAAAGTAGATAGAAAGTGGAATCAAGAGAACAAAGCCAATGAACGCTGCAAGCATATAACCCAGGACTGGTCTGATTGGGAATTTTCCTGTTCGTTCCACAGATAGGGGATGCACTTGTTTTCCTTTAAAGATGAAAGACCCAAGATACGCAATAAAGGCAAACAAAACCAAAAGTACTCCAAGCAATGAAGCAATTAGGGATATGATTAGGTATTGCACGGATAAGTCGACAAACGATGAAGGAGTTTCATTGAATGCATTCTCAAACCATTGGACTGCTTCATTGATAATAATCGCATCAATTGGTTCCAAAAGATGTTCTCCATTTGGACTGACTACGACTTTTGTAGCATCTCCATCATTGAAATTGCCATATAGTGTTCCAATCTCTACATCCTCTTGACCAGTATAAGCTCTGAGGAAATCAAATGCCTCCTCTTGAGTTATCCCTTGGTCGTACAAGGCGTAAGCAGCTAAGAGATTAGGTACAGCGCTGATATTCCCACTCGAAGAGAAAGTTGAGAGTGCTCCAATTGCAACGGTTGCATTGATTCTGGTTGGATTCTGCAGTGCTGTCAGCATTGATGTCCCACCCCCCATCGAATGTCCTGCTAATCCAATTCTATCAACAAAACCAAGATTTTCAAGGTACTCAACTCCAGCTAGCATATCCAAAACAAGACCATTACTCCTAGCAAAATCACTCAAGTAACCTCCCGAAGATCCATGACCGCGAAAATCAATGTTTACGACAACAAAACCTCGCTTTGCCAATTCAATCGATAAGGGCTGCATGTATTCTTTATTTTCACAGAATCCGTGTCCAACAACAACACCAGGACAAGTAGTCGAAGGATTTACCGGTGTATAAATTAGTGACTCAATGAGTGTCCCATCTACAGATTCAAGGGTATGATGAACAATCGTGTAAGGATGTTCAATACCTGCATAGTATGTCGAATAAAGAGTAGAGATGACACCTAGAATAAGAATAATGCCACCGATAAGTAGCGTTTTCATTTTTCTATCAGACTTGAGCAAATGCCGTATATTCATAATGCAAACCAAACAAGCAAGATAATTCGGTGACTTATTTTTCTTCTTAAATCCAATTCTGATAGTCCTATTAATAAGTTGGATAACATTGGAGAAAATGAATACTCATGAAAGCAATCTATGCTCGGAAATATGGAGGACCAGATGTTCTAGAATACAAGGATATCCCCAAACCATCTCCAACCGCTAATCAGGTCCTGGTTAAGATTCATGCAGCATCTCTAAATGCATCCGACTTTGAAGCACTGAGGGGATCATGGACAAGTCGAATCGGAGGACCCCTAAAGACGAAACACAAGATTCTCGGAACAGACATAGCAGGGACTGTAGAAGCAGTTGGGAGTAATGTAACAAGATTCAAACCTGGTGATGAAGTCATGGGGGATCTTTTGTATCCGAATGGATATGGTGCCTTTGCTGAATATGCATGTGCATTGGAAAAGGTTCTTTCACTAAAACCCTCCAGCATGACTTTCGAACAAGCATCCACCTATCCTGAAGCAGGCATCATTGCTTTGCAGAGTCTTCGAGGGAAGAGAGAGATTAAGCCAGGAGAAAAAGTCTTGATTAATGGAGCTGGGGGTGGAATGGGATCATTTGGGATTCAGATTGCGAAATATTATGGTGCGGAAGTTACTGGAGTTGACAGCAACTTAAAACTTGAGATGATGAAATCCATTGGTGCAGAACATGTTTTGGACTACAAAGAAATAGACTTCACAAAAACTGGGGAGCGTTACGATATGATTCTTGATACTGTGGCACGTCATTCACTCCGTTGTTATCGACGAGCCTTGAATCCTAATGGGATGTTAGTCATGGTGGGAGGAAACAGGAGAGCTCTTTTCCGAGCATTAATTCTTGGTCCAATAGTTTCAAGGATGGGGAGTAGGAACTATGGAGTCAATCCTTTCGATGGAAACCTGATGGAAGATTATGAATTCTTGGGAAGTCTGTTTGAAGCAGGAAGTGTCGTTCCAGTAATTGACAAGGTCTATCCGTTGAGTGAAGTTCCAGAAGCCTTACGACGACTTGAAGAAGGACGCGCTTTAGGAAAATTAGTCATTACAATGGAGTAACATTTCTTCTTTTCATAGTCTATTATTCATGGACTTGGTCTAAAGAAGTTGTATTAAGAAAATTAACTACCTTTGGACAAGATATAATATACGGAGTGTCTGATGATAATGAGTTAGTTACGCAATGTAACTATCGTTTGGAGAGAATGAAATTGAGAACAGATACAGCACAAAGAATATTGTGGTTTGCAGTGATTTTCATCCTACTTACCACTTTGGCCTTTTTAATAGGTGGAGTCTTGTTATACTTCGCCTTCACATATATTGACTTGGGAACCTTCATCACAGACCCAACAATAATAGCGTTCATAACGGATTACCCAGCAGCAATC
>JAEORG010000156.1 GCA_016841005.1 Candidatus Thorarchaeota archaeon
AAGATGAGAATTTGATGAGATATAGGTCATATCAGGAGCTTGAATCCAAAGAGCCTCCTGAAGAATTAGGACATCACAATGTGATTGATTTATGTAAACAGTCAGATTGTGTGAACCTGACTGAAAGCTATCAGATGGAATTGAGAAATCCATTGGACTGGCAGAAGTATAATTCCACTGTTCGAAATAAGAGGCATCACTTAATCGTACAATGACTTGAGATGTACCAGCATCACCCCCAGATGTCAGCGCCCAATTTACCGTTCCATTTACTAGGTCACCCAGAATAACTGTAGGTGTTTCAATCTGAAGTGTACCGCTCAATGAGCCTTGAACAGTTGTTACCACCACATCAAAGGATCTTGATTCATTATAATTCCAAACCATTAATGAAATGTTATGCGGTCCAAGGACGGAGAAATCATTTGGGATGTCAAGTGAAAGCGTGTCAACAGAAACAACATCATCAAATCGTGTCCACTCATTGAATGCATTTACGTATACAGTATGAGTTGGAACTGGAGATGTGATTGTAATAAAGAGGTCGAGGGTTCCACCAACATTAACTGAAGGACTAGAGGTTACTACCATTGAGGAACCTTCAGTTGATACGATTTCAGGCCTTAGACCGAGGATAGAAATCATTTCCATCACACCTGATGTAAATACAGGTTGCCAAAGAGAGGATGAGTTATACCATCCAGTTGAAAATGGAGAATTACCAAGTGCTGCGAGGACCTGTTGATTATCAATCACACTTAGATCCACAGAGAAAGATGAATTCAATAGAGCGAGTGTAGCTACATCGCGACTCAGATCCCAGAGATTTGTATATTGAATTCTTGCAGATATGACCGATGCGATTTCTGAAGCCATTGTTGAATCTAGGATTCCAAGGCGAAGTGCTGCACGTGTGATGGCCCACTCCATTGCAGCCTGAGATTGCACAAAGGGTTGTAGTGTCCAACCTGTTGTATCCCAACTACCAGATGAATAGGAATTCAATATTGCAAATTCGAGATTTGCTCTATACTGAATCGTATTTAGAGAGTCTATGAGATAGAGTGTTTCAACAGCTGCGACACTATATTGCATATGTTCGGTTCCAAATAGAATTGTAGGTCTGTAATGACCTGTAGCAGCCTGACATTGAGAGATGTAGCTTACTGTTTCACTAATGGCATCTCCTGTCAAGCTGAGTCCAAAGGCTTCATTGGTTTCAATTCCAAAATACTGTGTCCAGATACTCCAAGTACGATACTGATTAATTCCATATTCAGGAGAGATATATGCCGTAAGATTATTCCATTGAGGATATTGAGTCCAAGCAGAAAACATTCCTAGATACGATTCAAGGGCATCAATATCAATGTAGGATCCTGAATGGCTATACCGAGACACTTCACCTAACCAACTTGACCACATCAAAGTTGGCGTAATTTCCATTCCCTCAAAACCTACGGGAGTTGTGATTGTTTGAACAAATCCCACGATTCCTGCTGTTAGAGGGTCATCTGATATTCCTAGGATATCCAGACTTAGTGCAACTGATGCTGTTTCATCGGTCTTACCGATAATATCTGAGGAGGCAATATCGAAACCGAATCCTCCAGATGGTAATTGATTTGCAGCTAACCAAGTTAAACTTGAAGTTCGATTCTGGGAGCTTAATTGACCCATCATTTCAAGTGAAAGAACTGCAGATGCGGTCCCAAGGATCATTTCTGAACCATCTGTTAGGGAATTATCATACGAACCATCTCCATTACTCGTCCTAGTATTAATCCATGTCGAGAGCTTGACAGGATCATTATGTGTCGTACCTAATATGTCGAGAGAAAGAAGGAACATAGCAGCAAGTGAATTCTTGGGCGAGATGCTTGTAGGATTTGAACCAATTGCACCCCATCTATCAGGATCAGATGTTTCACTAAATGTGATGACACAATCTCGAATCCAATCTTCAAGTGACACAGTATTGATTGATGAGAGAGAACCAGATACAGCAAGAGCTTGAACTGCCAGATATGTTGTTTCTAAATTGTACTCAAATCCTCCATCTGGATCTTGGCGACTTACAATGTATGTACGAACCTCAGAAACTGAGAAATAAGATGTCAATCCTATTTTTTCTACAATCCAGAGACCTCGAGCGGTACTTCGTAAAGAAACCGTTCCTGAACTTACAGTATCCCTGAAGCCAGATTCAGCTCCTTCGTCAACATATAAGGAATTCAGCAAATCTAGGATAGTTGTACGATGGTCCGATACCCATGTATTCCAATCAGATGTGTTGGACGAAAGTTTTACGCTTTGTATTGCGTCGTATGCAGATTCTAAAGTAGGTTCGTGGAAATATTCCATGCCACCTGCAAGTGATCCATCAGACTGCAAACCTGATACACTTGATGTCGTTGTAGACTCAGACAATGATGTTGAATATGCAAGCGTGTTAATGAAGAGATAATTCCCTTGCGTTGTCCATTTTGTGGGATCTTCAATACCAATCAGGAATGTATCTAGGGGCCAGGACTCGTATCGGAGTGGTTGAATGTAACTGCCACCGTCACCCTCTGTAAGTCGTACAATGCGAGACTTTTCTGTTTGTGTCCTATCAAATGGTAATGTAAGACTCTCTATCGTAAGTGTTGCGCCATTTTGAATACTATGAGGCATAGAAAGAAAGACCGCTCCGGAGAACGTGGGTGTGGTAAAAATTTGTTGTGAGGACGGAGCGGTCAATAGGGGTGGACCTATACCTCGTAGTCGATGTAGCAACCACGCAGAGCGCCCAACTAAGATCACAGGTCGATCGTAGCGGATAAGCATATCAATAAATGAATCAGATACAAGTGTTCCATTGGATGAACCGAGACTACCATCAATGATTATTGCCATTGCATCTAGAAGTGGTGAAGAGTCAATAAGAAGATTAGACATTTCATACAAAGTACTCACTATACCTTCAGTCTCCAAGAGATTTTTTAGCTGGTCGCCTCTGGCAGGTATACTCAACCCCGAAGCTTGAATTATGAGATAATGTCCTAGAATAACCTGTGTTCCACCTGAAGCTGCTGCAACGAATTCGTCTTGTCTAAAATCATCATCACTCAAGAGCGATCCTTGTGCTGTTGAATACTGATCAGATGTTACTTGTAGGGTCCATGAAACGATAATTGCGAGTAATATGATAATCGTTAGTAGTTGTGCTTTCTTCATTCTGCTTCATTCGCTCCTAGATGGTAACCGGACTTGGGAGGGGATCGGGCGTTCTCATCAGGATGTTTGCGTTGGCCTGCGACATCGTCGGGGGATGGTCCCTCCCAAGTCTGGTCTTGATTGCTTCTCATACAACTACCCCCATCATCTGCCAGTAAATGAGTCCAAAACAAACTAAAACCACAACCAGCTCAATAGCACCAGTTCGGGGTCGTTCTCTGAGTGATGACAAAACTAGTCCAGCATCTCCACTACGCAGAGAACTATTATAGAACACTCCAATGGCCACATAGAGACAGATAGCAGTCCATGCAAGGTCGAGTATCAACACGAAGGGGAGTACTAGTAATGTTAATGCAACAAACACAGAGAGTACTATATTCGCGTATAAAGCAACGATAAGGACTGAAACACGGGGAGGTCGTTCCACTTCAATGAACAAGTTCAACTCCCCATATGTTGTAGACCCGCTCACTCGTTCAACTTTTATTCCAGCTAAACGGGACACAATATATCGAATCCCAGTATAGATTAGTGTCCCAGGGAGAAAGATGATGGACAAGAAAGTCATGAGAGGATTTCTGAACCAGTCCTCAAATTCTCGCTTCTGGCCTTTTAATAGTAGTAACCCTCGTACAACAGTGACTACCACTAGAATTAGTGGAGTCCACTGAAATGCGAAGTATAGATTCGCGATGACAAGGGTTACCAGATCCATCTGCATCCTGCTCACCTCTGGAATGAGCAGTAGCTCATTCCCTATGACGTTGCTCAGGTATTCCATTTGTTAGGTAGCAGACTAGGTTTTTCATAGATTTGTCCAGTGCTTTTTATGGTTTATTTTGATAAAATAAGATTCCATAATGCTTATTTTTTAATTTAATAGATTTTATGTGCCCAATATATATATTCTATATGATATTATAGGATGATTTTAATATTGTATTGAAAACTGGTGCAGTGATAGAAAAATAGAATTTAGTTTTAGATGAGAGATGTGAAATGTCACTTACTACCACAGGGTTTCTAAAAGCGAACCTCTATACTAGTGATGAACAGGTAGTAAGAAATCTAGTCCATTCAATCATCTATAAACGAAATCCACCTTCGCTTAATCCGACTCACATCATTAAGAGAACAAAACTGTCAAAGATACCCAAAGAACCTGTTACAGAGAGAGTAATCATTAACACTGTAGGAGAATACGAACAATATGGTATTCAGATAGAAGGATTAACACTAAAATCTCAAGTCAATTCGTTGCTCCAAGATGTAAGTGAGGACTATCATGAACAACTAGCTCATTTCTTTTCCAGGATAATTATAGGTAATTTGCCGAGAGATCCCTCATGGCTAATCA
>JAEORG010000157.1 GCA_016841005.1 Candidatus Thorarchaeota archaeon
CGTAATGTCTGAACTCCCCAATATGCTTCTTTGGGAACCATTCTAGATCCCAGTAGGTCACTTTCTTCTCTATACTCCTTTTCACTCATAATGTAGCGACTCCTGTTTTTGTTTGAGTAACTTCTGAATTTAATTCATTACCTACAGCAGAAATATCAGAAACCTGCCGCATGTCCATCCTTTCTGAAATCAGAACCAGCAATCCAATTATCAAAGAGTCTGAGAATTGCTTGACCCCCACCAAAACCAGGTGATGGCTTTTCTACAATATTATGACCTAGTTTTCCAAGTCTTTGTCGAATTTCTTCAGGAAATCCTCTCTCAAGCCCAACAGTATTTGCATTGTGATTATGATTGAATCGTGGATGATCAATCGCTTCTTGAGGGCTCATTTCATAATCGACAAGATTACTTACAAATTGAGCGTGGGCTTGTGCTTGATGGTCTCCACCCATGATTCCGAAAACACCAATGAATTCTTTTTCCCTATATAGCGCACCTGGAATGATTGTGTGGAATGGTAATTTCCTTGGAGCATACCTATTTGGATGTTCGGGGTTGAGGGACATAAGATTGCCCCTATTCTGAAGTTTAATGCCTGTTCCAGGCACTACGAGACCACTACCAAATCCACGGAATAAACTATTTATAAACGACACAGCTCTTCCATCAGAGTCAGCAGTTGCCAGATATACTGTATCACTACTGATGGGAACTCCAGATTCATACTCTGTCATTACTTTTGAGGGATTGATTAATTTCATTCGATTCTTTGCATATTCCTTGGAGAGTAATTCCTTCACGGGGACTTGATAGAATCCAGGATCTGTATTGTGCAGATGCAAGTCACTATATGCTAATTTCTTTGCTTCAATCATTAGATGATACCTCTCCGCACTGATTGATGAAAGACTAGAGATATCATATTGCTCCATTATGTTTAGCATGATGAGTGCAGCAAATCCTTGACTATTAGGAGGATGTTCATAGACATCCATGCCACGATATGATGTTGATATTGGGATGGTCTCTTCAGTCGTGTGGGACTCCAAATCTTCCAGGGTTAAAAATCCGCCATGTTCTTGAACTAAATCCACAATTGTATCTGCAATCTTCCCCGTATAGAAGGCTTGAGTACCTTCTGCTCCTACTGTTTCGAAGACATTAGCAAGATCTTTGTTCTTCATCATCTCCCCCATAATAGGAGCGCGACCGTTTATCGAAAAGAGATCTTTTGCATAGTCATTGATTAGAATACTTGCTGCATGTGGCCAAACCTGAGAAATAATATCTGAAACAGGAAATCCGTTTCGTGCATAATGAATTGCAGGAGCTAGAACATCCTTGAATTCAAGTGCCCCGTATTTCTCCACAACATATGCCCACATGTGCATTGCACCGGGTACTGATACAGAAGGGCCTCCTCGAAGTGGCATCTCAGTCCATTGCCTATCAAGCAGATCATCCAACGTCGCAAGTGAACCAGTCCGACCAGAACCGTTGATACTAACTGGGTGCTTTCTGCCTGGAAGATGTATAAGCGCAAAGGCATCGCCACCACACCCAGTACTAAAGGGTTCTACAACATCTAGCACTGCAGCACTTGCAACAGCCGCATCAATAGCATTTCCTCCATCTTGTAGTATTTTCACACCGGCTTGAGTAGCTAAAGACTGGGATGTTGCAACCATGCCATCCTTTGCGACTACATCCGAGCGACCAGTTGATCTATGCCAGCTCATAGTTTACCACTCCATTGGATACCCTAATTCAATCCATTTCGTTAGACCGGGTTGGAGAACATCTATGTTATCTACACCATGTTTTTTCATTATACTAGCTGCGGTTGTACTCCTATGCCCAGATGAACAAATTGTAACTATCTTCTTTGATGTATCAATTGATAGAATCGATTCATTGAGTCCTGTAAGAGGTAGAGATTGTGATGATGGAATCCATCCTCTCTCGAATTCATATGATTCTCGAACATCAACAAGATTAATCATATTTCTTTCCATTTCACTTTTCATATCATCTGATGAGATGCTGCCCATACTCTCTAAGGTCTTGCCACTCTTTAGCCAGCCAGAGAATCCATCCTTGAGATAACCAATTACGTTGTCCAATCCTACCCTGTAAAGAGTACTTTTTGCTAATTCGAGGTCGATGTAATCATTAAGAATGAAGGAAAAATTCTGTTTTGATTTCAAGACCCATCCTGCTTGAAGGCCAATGTTGGAAAGATTCAAACTTATGCTTCCTGGAATATGAGCATGCAAAAAGACAGAGCTGTCTCTTGTATCAATCCCTTGATGATTTGGATCTTCCAGTAATCGTTCATATTCATCAACTTCGAACTCCTTGAGTGGTTCAAGAGAAGCAAGAAGTGGAGGACCATCCGTGTTCAGCTTCTCACATCTCTTGAAATACTTCGAAAGAGTAAGTCGTTGTTTGACTTTGGATTCTACAAACTCTTCTTCATCCATTGATAACCAAGCATTGTGTTTCTTCTCGAAACCAATTGTAGAAGAGTCTTGCTCACCTATATCGCCACCGCAAACAGAACCTGCACCATGTCCTGGATGAATTGTAACATCATCGTCATATGTCAAAATTATCTCATGTAAGCTCTTGTAGAGTTTCCTAGACATCTGTTCATGCTTTGTTACATCAACGAGGTCGGTTCTCCCAACCTCATTGACAAAGAGCGTATCGCCAGTGAACATAACCGTTTGATTAGGAGAGGTAGAGGAGTTAGTCACCACATAGCACATGCTATCATCTGTGTGTCCTGGAGTATTTCGACAGATAATCTTCAAGCTCCCAACCTTGAAATCCTCACCATCTGCCAAGTCCATATTTCCATAACCGAACTTGGTTGCCTTACTGTGACAGATTTCAGCAGAGGGGTTGTAGGACTGTAACTCAAGAGAGCCAATGACGTAATCCTCGTTCCGATGTGTTTCAAAGATGTGAGATATCTTGCAGTCCAATTCCTTCGCTAAGTTATGGTAAACTAGAGCATCACGCCTTGGATCAATTACTACTGCTTCATTCTTTGAACTCACAAAATATGATTGAGCTGCAAGCCCTTCAGAACGTATTGTGGTTATTCTCATCAGGCACCAAGATACATTTGACTATCCTTCCTTTAAGAAGATAGGTGTAATTCTACAAAGGGCAAAGATTTAATCTCTAGTTTCATATGCATAATCGGTTACCATGAGCGAATACAAGGGAGATCAAAGAATAGATACGAGTCAAGGTATAATTGTTGAAGCATCTCTGGAATCAATTAAACAAGCAGCACAGAAGGTGCTCTTTGAATTTGACGAGTATAGATACAACATTGATGGAGAAGAACAGAGTTTTGAAGAACCGATGGAACCTGGAGATTATATCATCTTTGAAGAGAAGATTAAAAATAGTCCTGCTCAGATTGTTGTAGTTGCTATCATTCGGGGACTGTGGTATTTAATATCGACTTCTGAAATGCCACCTGGAGGATATGTTTCAGGACGAGATGCGATGAGAGCGGCAGAGGCTGAAGAAAAGAGAGAACGAATCATTAAGGAATTCTTGATGAAGCAAGCAGGAGTCAAAAAGGTTGAAGACATTTGTGAGTGGAAGCCAGACGTCCTTGCAGATGCACAGAATGTACTAGGAATTATTAACAAGGCATCAAGAAAATTCGTACATTAATCTTAACCTACTTCGTCAGTTTTATTAGTTGACCAAAAAAAAGAGAAGGATGAGAGTCTATAGTATGGAAAGAGCTCGCCAAACATTGAATTGGAACCAAAGGTCCGAGATGACCAAAACTGTCTTTGTCATAGCGATCATAGTTGGAGCAACTCTTGGAGGTTTTGGTTTATTCACCATAGCAATGGGAACACCAACACCACTTGTTGTTGTTGAGAGCGACTCGATGATTCCAACGCTTTATAGAGGTCATTTACTGGTTTTACAGGCTCAACCTCCAGAAGATATCATTGTTGGAGATATTATCGTATTCCACGCAACGTATCACGATAAACCCATAGTGCATAGAGTCATTGAGGTTCAAAATGTTTCAGGTGTACTTCATTATATTACTAAGGGAGATAATAATGAAATTGCAGATATGGGATTTCGTGTATTTGAAGACATCATTGGTGTCGTTGTATTAGCTATTCCCTACATCGGTAATGTAACTCTCTTCCTTCACGAACCATTGGGATTTGCAGTTGTAGTTATTCTATTCTTGGCTCTCCTAATTCTTCCTGAGATCTTCATGAAAAATAAAGATGAAGAAGAAGTGGAAAAACCTCAAGAGAATGACGAGCAAGAAACACCGAACGCCTAAAAGTGTGTTTGCCGAGCTACAAAATTATGGGTTCCTGTAAAAAGCAACTTGCCTTCCTGGTAATCTGCAGTATTCTGATTGGGTCTAGTACACTAGCATATTTCACTGAGAGTAGTGAAGCATCAAGTCTGTCAATTATTGATTATGATTACGAAGGAATAGCAGCAGACATGACTCAGTACTTTGTACTTTGGAATCAAGGAACCAATGTAGTCGACTTAACTGTGAATGCATCAGTGCTTGAATTTGAAGGCTCAACAGGCTGGCCTCAATTGCAGATGAGAATCTATGAATTTCCAAATTACAATTTTACGGATGATTACCTAGCAATTTGTTGGACATTGAATAATTACACTTGCAGACTTAGTTTTGAAGCTATAAACAACAGCCGATATACACTAGCTGTAACTAACCTGGATCCAGAGGATGATGCAGTCTATAATTTTACAATATCATCTATTTCTGATATCGATTTTCAGTACACAACAATGTACGAGATAAATGAGATTTCAAACCCTCAGGACAACACAGTATCAATTACTTATTTCGAGATTACTAATCCGTATCTATACAGATTGGAGAGTGCTGGAACTTCAAGGGTTGTTGTGTCATATATTTCATACAGCACAACAGATGAGATATATTTCTTCATCATCAATAAGGGTGAAACTTGTGAACTTTTTGTTGGCCTACTTGGCCTTCCTTATCTTACTGATTACCCGTCCCTAACTGCTTTTGTGATTGATTTCGAAGATTATGGTCAAGAAGACAGGGAGATTCTATATTTATGGACAATTAGTAATTTCTCAG
>JAEORG010000158.1 GCA_016841005.1 Candidatus Thorarchaeota archaeon
ACAGTCACAATGTCTTCATCAAGTTCATCTTCTGTCAGTGAAAAAACGTGAATTAGACTCCTCATTCGTTCTGCAGCTGCAAGTGTTGATTCTATGAAAGCTAATTGCTTTCTATTTTGGTCTTCTGAAGACATTTGAGCTAATTCTAAACCACCGAGGACCATCTGTATATCGTTAGCGAGATCGTGTCTTAATAGACTGGTGTAGATTTCCAATTCACGACGTCTAGATTCTAGAGTTCTTTTGCTCTGTTCAATTCTCTCAAGATAATACTCAGAAGTCCAAGTTGTAAGTCCTAATAGAGATTGAATTGCAAATGATACAAGAATGAATTCAATCGCATCTGCAAATACAATCCCAGGATGGATAATACTGATTACCACCAAACCTAGATTGAGCACTACAATTAGTACTGTTATTCTCTCTTTAGTCAATAATTGACTACTAATCAGCACTGCTAATACTGGCCACGACATTATTTGAAAAGCGAGATTATGTGCATTCCAGATTGGATTGACAAGTAGAATAATGAATGGAAAGAGTGCTGCAAATGCTATCGTCAAGTAAGATGTTAGGTTTATGTGATTTGTTCTACTTAGGAGATAAAGAGACGCCAGGAGAATTGCAGATCCTGAGTAAAATGGAATACCGTTCGTCATCTCACTAGTGATTTGCAAAATAGGATACACACATGTAGCTGCAAACAATGCAACTGAGAGAAATCTTGCCTTCCTTCTATCTCCTTCATCTTTTATTGTTCTAGAAGGTGTAGTGATTCTTCTCGGGATGTCTAATATGGTGTGACCTATTTGCCTCACCTTTGACTGGCTTGCTGATGCATCCCGAACAGACATCTACTCCGAATCCTACCGTTACTCACCTTAGCAGTACATGCGTATTAAGCGTGAGCATTTCCATCATTAGAAAGTTTTGATGGCTACCGGCATGTATGTATATGTGTTCATAGCATAAAAACTATGAGTAGATATAATCACCGATTACTTTATAATATCTTATAATCACTATCTATATTATAACAATCTAAGAATAGGAGTATAATAAGTTGAGTAAAGAACAAGGTCCCATGGTATCAAACTCTGGTTCTACTTGGGACAGATCGGGAGGTCTAATCAACAACGCAACTTCTGCTACTTTTATGGAGATTCGATACAGGTCTCTCGGTAAAGCATTGGATGAGCTAAGATCAAAACGTGTTCGACTTGAAGAGGAATTACGTAATGGTCATGTCGAACAGGCTGAATATGCTTCCACACTCCTAAAGCTCATTGTCGAAACTAATAGTGTAACGAAAGAGAGAGAAGATGTCGGGGAGAAAGTAAAGGCTCTTCGTAGAAATGAACTGCGATAGCATTTGCTAATGAACTAATCTGAAATAGTTCATCTTTTGGTGGATGTTACTTACTTTCTTAATTACTTGTAAAACTAGCTTAAATCATGTAATGTGTGGCTGGAAGCCCTTCTCCCGTGACAGGCATGATACAGAGCATCTACCAGTACAGGGCAGTGCTCCCGCGGCTCCCGACCACACTTCGTGCATATGCACCATTACTTTTGAATCTTGTTATTCTTCGGAAGTCCAATACGTGAATGTGTAATCTTATTTACTATACTCAAAGTCCTACCAACGGAAGGTTATCGAGATGTGTCACATCTCGAACTAGAAGAGAATAGACACTTTGTAGTTGGTCATGATGAAAACAGATAGAATTCCAATTTATGGACTCCTAATATCAGTACTACTGATGTTGAATTTGGGGTATTCAGCGAACGCTCAATCTGATCAGAATGTAAGTATCGTAGAGGTTGGATATTTTGATACTGATGGTTGGGCTGCCAACGTGCAGGTGCAAGGTGATATTGCATATGTTTCAGACCTTACAACAGGTTTGCATATTATTAATATTTCAAATCCACAACTACCTGTTTCGTTAGGACAGTACAATGACGATGTGGATGAACTTCATGAAATATTCATAGATGGCGATCTAGCATATCTGGCAGATTATCGAAATGGATTCAAGATACTCAATGTTTCGAATTCAGAGAATCCCGTCCTCATAGGTTCCTTCAACGATGGTGGTGAAGTAGGAAGATTCGAGATAATTGGGGATCTTGCATACATAGTTGATTTTGTGGATGGTCTTGAGATAGTTAACATAAGTGACCTGGAAAATCCTGTAGAAATCGTTCAATATGATGCCCATATTGATTACATGTATAATGTCGAGATATTGGATGATATCGCATATGTTTCTGATTTCATTTCTGGAACTGAATCCGAAATTATCGTTCTCAATATTTCTGAAATACACTCAATTTTCGAACTAGATCAGTATGCAATCAACGGTGAACCCTTCATGATGGAATTCATCGAGGATTTAGCTTATACTGTGTGCTCCTATGGTGGAGTCAAGATCTATAATATCAGCAATCCCCATGCATTACCTGAATTGGGTAGCTATGCTGATGGCGGAAATGCTGTTGGTATTGATTTCTATGAGGAATATGCTATAATTGCTGATCGCGATGATGGCATTGAACTTCTAGATATTTCAAATACAACAAATCCAATTGAGATCGTTGGCTTTCTCGATGGAGGTAGTGCTGCAGGAGTACATGTTGTTGATAATCTCATTTTTGTTGCAGATGGAGAAGATGGTCTTGAGATTCTTGAGATCACGCAAAGTGGAACCACAACAACTGGCACAGGAACCTCTCCTGATGTTACTCTGACATTGATAATTATAGGAGTTGTCGGTGTAGTGGTGATAGCAATCTTAGTGATTCGTCTTCAAAGAATCTGATTGTGGGGGGAGATTTCTCCTCCTTATATTCTAAATATTAAGAATGGCCATTTGTTAAGTTGATAATGAATATTATATCATACTATTTATTAGATATTGATATTTCTAATTATTTGTCTAAAATCAAAAAGGTGATCAGTCCTAAATTGCCTCCAGAATTCCTAAGACTCGACAAAAATGAACTTGATTCTTATTTAGTAGACTCTGAATCATTATATAGTAAATTGACCATAAGCTCAGTATTGAAGACGCTCTCCTAAGAAAGAGCAGTGCGGTGAATCTCAAAATGTTTGATGTCGGAACTTTCAATGTCTTACAGTCTGCTATCGGATCAACCCTCTATAGAACTCTTCCAGTACCCAGAGACTGGGATGAAAATGATCTTCCTCACGTAGCTTTAATCGATTCAGCTGGAGATAGAGTTTTCTCATTTCTGATATCGCATGCTGATGGTAGTGATGAAGACATCTGGATCAAAGACATTGAATCAATTCCTGAGAATGTCGTTATTGAGGTCAAGTTCAATCGTAATGATTATCGATATTATCGTCGTACCGGGAAAAACTGGACGATGGTCGCGGAGAAGAAAGATCAGTTCTTTGTAGATATATACCAGAGAGGAGATTATCCTGTAACTGTTCCGACTTTAGATGATAATTGGTCTGCGCTTGATTAAGACCGAAGTCAGTGAAATACAATTAGCCCATTGAGTCTTCATGATTTGGATCTCGAGTTTGATATATAAAACTTGGAATCGTGCTACTTAATAGCCAGAAATACTTTGGACAATACTTGCGTTTCAGGAGGATTGTCTAGTTTGCTCTCCCGAGGTCAGAAGATCTATTTCGGTATGGCTCGTTTGGGTCCAAGTGTAATGCTTGATATGTTGGATTTGGCCAGTGCGTTATTTTACTTTTCAATTCAATCACTTCCAGCAATCTATACTGGTACTGCAATAGCCATGAGTTACCTCTCAATCATGGTTTCTGAAATTGCATTTGGAAATCTGAGTGATAGAATTAAAACAAAGAGATGGGGGCGAAGGAAACCCTTCATCATGGTTGGTGCTCCACTTATGGCGCTTTCATTCCT
>JAEORG010000159.1 GCA_016841005.1 Candidatus Thorarchaeota archaeon
GAATCATCAGAAAATGAAATAACAAATATCTCGATATCTAGATGAGTCAGAGGGGCAATTTCTTTAATGTTTGCATGACTGAATTGGAACTCCTCAATCTTGATGATTTCTGTTTTTATTTGTGTTATTCTTTCTTCGAGAATTCTTTCATATTTACCAATTACTAACTTTGCATTATCTAATAGGTCGGCACGTTCATTTTCCTTCTGACTGCGTTCCATATCGAATTCAACAAATCGAAGTTTCCTCTCTCTTATCTGTGAGTTAATTTCATCACTGATCCGAAATCTTTCGATTTCCAATCTTTTTTCTTGCTCTTCAACTTGACTATGAATCCCTACAACCTTTTCTCTCAAGTCTTCAATTAGTGATTGATACGACTTCGATTTTTCATCAATCTTCTTAATCAATATCTCAAACTGTTGGATTGCTTCTTCAATATTCTCTCCTACTTGACCGATTGATATCCTCGTGTTTCTAGTGTCCTCGATTATGTCATCAAAATGGGATTCTATTCCTACAAGCACGCGTGCAAACTCTGACGTTATAGCTCTTAATCCGATTTTACTTTTCTGTTCCAATTCATATAATGCATCAGTCTTTTTCTCTTCAAGCTCGTTAATCTCGAGTTCCAGTATATCTTCCTGCATTCTTACTCGTCGGTTCCATCTATCACTTTCAGTAGTGAACACATTCTCAATTGCTTTGATTTTCTCTCGAAGATATTCACGTGAGAATTTTCTGAGTTCTTCTAATTCATTCAGTCTAGTTTTAGACGCATTCAAGAATTTCTGATAAGTAGTGCTGATTTCCAGAGCTTGCTGAGAATCAATCACCTCTTCAAGCTGGTTGGTCTTTTCAGTAGGATCCATTACATCAAATAGATTCTGATGCAGAATTAATGGGAAAGGCTGCATCATCGAATGGATCGAATGAATTGCTGTTTCAACATTACCAAGAAGTTGAATTGCATTATTCACAACCTCTGGCATTGTCTCAGGCTCTGTAGAAGCTCCACTTATTATTCTTCTAATTGTACCTAATGCCTTACTCTCACTGAACTCGAAATCTTGAGTTTCAAATCCCAATGCTGAAAGAAGAACAGAGTTTGTTTCAGACACTTGAACAATCCAGTATGGAATAGTAATTTTTGCGAAACCTGTGATCCGTTTGTTCTCTCTTTCAGATACAGCCCTTGCAAACGCTAAAGCAATAGCTGAATTTATCGGTTCAACAGAACGTTTCTTCTCATTGTACATGAATCTCAATGCTAGCCGTCTAACCACAAATAGCACCGAGGTAAACTTTACATTACATCCAATTATCTTTTGTCAATCTATTCTCGACGTACTAGAGAATTTTTACTAGAGTATTAACTATATTGTAGCATAACTCTGGATTTTCCTTACAGAATGTTTCTGTGTATATGGTATTGGTCGTCACAATTCTCCCTTTGCTTTTTTCCAACAAGCGTTGTAGAAGGTCTTCTCCTCTTTCTACTAATGGGACAACATGAGCTACCGCCATCGCTACATCCGATGCACCTTGACTCTCCAATCTATCCACAGCTTTCAGCAGGGTGCTTCCACTCTTAGTAAGATCGTCCACGACCACTACACATTGATTTCTGACATCTAAATCCCCTCTTAGATGTACATGATATGAGTCATCTCGTGATTTGCCAAATCCTTCAACATGAAATCGTTCTTGACCTCCCTCATCTGGTGTGACAACTACATATTTCTCAAAACGACATGTAATTGCACTGAATTCAATAAGGTCTGGAATCACGTCAATCTCTTCATAGATTTCCTTCTCCCTAAGATCTTTGACCCAAGGTAGACTAGGTGAGGCATGTGGATTGACTACCCAAACTTTGTTACATGCATTAGCTATATTCTCTGTTGCCCATCTTGCAGAAACTGCTTCTCCTGTTAGAAAGGCTTTGTCTTGGAGAGCAAATGGTTGAAATGTTAGTACTACTTCATCTCTTGCAGCTGGAGCGACAGGTCCTGATTTAAATTCCTTATGCCCTACTGGAATGACTTTCATAGGTCTCTTTAGTATGCTTAGTAAAAGAAGTAGTTCTACAACTCTATCCGATGTTGTATAGAACTCAGATTCAGAAGGACCTGAGCCAGTGCAACTCTGGATGACAATCACCCGTCGGTCGGATAATTCTTCAACTTTTGCTATTCTAGCATAGATGTCTGCATTAGGGAAAAATCTGCGATGGTCATAGTTTAGAGATGAAGAATATACACGATATCCAAGTTCTTCATATCTTTCACGGAGATGTTCCGCACCACTAGCTAGAACAATGTCATACTCTTTCATGACACTTCATGATTTCTCCCCAACACGCTCCCTTTTGAGACTTGCGAATTATC
>JAEORG010000160.1 GCA_016841005.1 Candidatus Thorarchaeota archaeon
CTTTACATTTTTTGAATTGCCCAATTTCCAATTTTACCTCATCATTTCTAGCCCATAATCTGGTATCACTCGACCCTACAGATGTGTATTCATCTTCATCTTCATAAGCCCATGCCCAATCTGAATCTTTTGACATTGTCTTAGTTATCTCCGTTTCGAGCAGTTATGTATGACCGATTTCCGTTTTCAATCGCTTCCTCATGAGTAATTAGCGGAACAGAAATCGCATTCAGTATTTCTTGAGAGACAGTCCCTGATTCAATAATTTGGATACCTGCCTCTTCTGCAGCTGAATATACACCTTGGGCTAAATCTTCATTATATTTCAAACGGTCTGCATGAGGTCGAAGAATAGGACCAACGAGTTGAACTTGTGTATTCTCAGCAATCTCACGAACGATATGTACCACTACCTCAAAATTCTCTAATTCAAACCAGCCTCCACAAGATACTAACAAAATTTTTGAGATATTGACATCATCTTGGAATTTTGCACGAGTGCGGCCATTCTTCTTCACAAGAAGTGGTTCTACAAGTGGTAACAATCTATTCAAAAGATTCTGAAACGCACCAGGAAGAGGAAGATAGATTGGTGTTGCAAGAACAAGAATATCTGCTACTCTTGCTTTTTCATACACCCTATCCATATCATCAGTATGGATACATACACCTACCTTGTCGAACCAACATTGGAAATCCCCAATACATGGTCTGATCTTGAGATCTTGTGAGAATAAGAGCTCAACAGATGCACCAGCTTTCTTCATCCCTTCTAGCAACGGACTTAGAATTAGGTGGGTATTTCCTTTAGCTTTATTTGGACTACCATTTATCGCTAAAACATGAGTCATTTCTCATCCCTATCCAACTCTTGAAGTGATTCAAGATAATCGTAAGAAGATTTCCATCTATCATGAAAGAATGAAGAAAGGGCTTGTCATAGCATAGGACTGTTCACATACCCCATTTCCGCTCAATTTTCGTAATCTGAGGACATATTATCACCGGGCGGTGACCCATCTCCTGTTGGCATTGTTTGTCTTTGGGGTAGCGATGCTTCCCAGTCACGCATCTGAGAAAAGTGCCCGAGAATCATGACTATTGGAACAACTACCACAAACAGGAACACCCAGTACCATAGGATCCACATTCCGAGCATTGACAGGGCTGGAGTTGTCATCAAGTATCCGGGAAGCACGAAAGCTATTAAGAAGAAAATAACATATTTCCCAATACCCCGACTTGGAACTTTGGGCATTGGAACTCCCATCTGTGCAGCTTTCTTCTTTATCCGACCCTGTGTCATCCTGTAATGTCCCATGAGTACACACCCAATACAGAGTATTGCTATGAACCCAAACACAATTGCAAATACCAATGGAACTAGCTCTGGCGGCATTTGCAGAGGATGAAACAGATGTTTCCCAGCATTAAATACTCCGTTGACCATCTTTACCTCAACTCTGAAAATGGCTAAGATTCGTTCAGCTTCTTATTATTAGTTCTGTTATGAATAAAACAACATCTAATATTTTGATTTTATAGCTAATTAAAATAGAACCTCATCTTTTCTCCATATTTCAAGGGAGAGATTTGTATGAAACACAAGTATAGGAGATTACAGATCTTCACATTGTGCTTCTTGATTCTAGGAATTTTGATTTCCTCACCATTTACGGTGAAGGAAGTAAGAGCCTATTCAGGAACACATGATGAAACATTCATTGATGATACATTCATTGATGATATGAATACGAATGTAACTGGTATTGGGACTGGAGAGATTTCAATACCTGCTAGGGATTTGGAATTTGTGGGATCATCGGATTTCCCCAGCACTGGTAATGGTGAGACTTTAGAGATTGTGGGTGAAATTGCTTATGTTATTCACCAGTATTCCTTAAATCTGTATAACATCTCAAACCCAGTAAATCCTGATTGGATATCTACTGCAAATCTGATCAATTCAGTAGGGGGTGGATATACAATAGATATTTCCGATGATCTTGTGTACATACCTAGCTCGCATGGTTTCGAAATTGTTAATGTCTCTGATCCCCTTAATCCTACATCTCTAGCCACTTATTCAGGATTTGTTGCTACAACTGCTGTAATCCAGAATCATGTTGCGTATCTAGCAGGCTGGGATGATGGTTTAATAATCCTGAATGTTACTGATCCCGTAGCTGCCACATCTATTGCAAATTACACAAACACAGTTCAAGTACGAGATGTGAAGATTATTGGTGATCGAGCGTATATCGCAGATGAAGATTCTTTTCAAATAGTGGATCTGAGTGATATTTACAATCCCACCCAAATTACCCAAGTTTCAACTCTCACGCTAGGCGGGATTGATGTGAGTGGCAATTTATTGGTTTGCGATTGTGATTCCCTTGTTTATGGTCTGATGTTGTATGACATTTCGAGTCCGTCAAATCCGGTCAGTCTGAGCAATATAACAGGGATCTATGCTCGATCAACTATTCATTCAAATCGATTATATGCAGCTGGTGCCAGCTTTAAGATATTTGATATCTCGGACACTTCAAATCCTGAGATGATTTATGATCGTGTCCCTTTCTATCAAAGTAGTGTTTATGACTATGTGCAAAGTGGAGACTATTTGTATTTCGTAGCCCCGGGTCCTTGGTTAGAGGTGGATCGGTGTAAAGATTCAAATGGATTCTATTGGGACCAATACAAACCATACGCTGTCATTCAGACTGATACACTAGTTGAGGTTGATACTATAGTCTTCGACGGTAATATCATGGATGTAACACTACATGTCGATGCAACAACTCCGGATAACACATCAATTGACTACTACGCTTCTGCTATGAATGGGTCTAGCCCAGCCTTCTGGATTGAGGTATTTCCTGATGTAAAGATGCCATTTGGAGCTGTCAGAGGTGAACGCCTGAAATGGAAAGCAGAACTGAACACGACTGATAATACAGTCACTCCAACAATCCGCTCAATAAATGTCACTTATACGGTCTTGCTGAATGATCCATTAGAGATATCACCTGTGCCACCAGCAACTCTTGACGATAACACACCTACGATTACGTGGGGAGAGAGAGCAGGAGCTGTTTCATATAACCTACAAGTTGACACCACGTCAGACTTTGATTCATCAAATCTTGTTAACATTTCTACAACATCTACATCCTACACTCTAACTACAGCACTATCGGATGGTGATTGGTTTTGGAGAGTTGCAGGAGTCGATAGCTCAGGACAGAGAGGCGAGTTTACTCAGGCGGTTCCATTCACGATTGATACAGGGGCAACAACTGGTACAGGGACTGGTACAGGTCCAGGGATAGGACTTCCTGATCTTACAACTATGCTAATCATAGTTGGTGCAGTTGTCGCAGTCATCGTGATTGTAATTGTGATAAGACGCAGATAGCATGTGTTTCACATCTAGAGTGACTGGTGACCACTCCTATGGGGACGATGGTCACCTATACTCTCTTTTTTCATCGAGCTCTTCTTCGTATCGTGTTGAGGATTGAATCGCGTTTCTTGTAAAGAACGCCAAGAATGATAACACCGAACCCGATAGAACCTACTCCTAGAATCAACATGGTTGTAGAAATCTGAATAGAGCCCGGATAGCTCAATGGGTCAAGTGGGTCGGTCCCAGCAATGACCTCTATACCATCAAGGTACGTATCTGCATCCGAATCGTCGTCTAATGGATTTGTGCCCAGTTTAATCTCAAATGCGTCATTCAGATTATCAGTATCCGAATCGATACACTGGATGTCAGTACCATGAGCAATTTCATCAAGATCATCAAGACCATCGTAATCACTATCACCGACTGTAACACCAAGCTGCTCCAAAACAGCTCGAATCTCATCTATATCGCCAATCATTGATGCATTCATCAGATTCAACGCAGCAGTATTTTGTGTCGCGAGTGCAGCAATCAATTCAAGACGAGTTGCATTTCCGCTTAGGTCATAGACTACATCTAGCAACAGCGTCGCATTTCCTTCTACATAGGTGAACAGAGTTTCAATTGCTGAATGATTTCCATCAAGCCATGCTATAATCTGGGTCAAATCTGTTGGTTCGATTGCCTCTACCTGAGCAGCCACACTCAACAAGAGGGTAGCATTACCCCCAGACCAAGTGACAAGATTCGAAATGAGCGTGGCATTCTCATTCAGAGCATTTACAGTACTCACCAGCAGAGATGCATTACCGTCCAACATTGTGAAGAGTGCTTGAATATCAGAGTAGTTGCCCTCCATCCAAGTTATGACTTGTTGTATCAATGAAGCGTTTCCATTCAAGTCGCTGTAGATCGCATCATACCAGTCTTGTGGCATACCCGGATATGATAGAGGATCCAGCGGGTCAGTCCCGTATTCGTACTCATAGCCATCAAGAAAATTGTCGTTGTCTGTGTCGATAAGTTCAGGATCCGTTCCTATTTGCAGCTCGATATAGTCTGACAATCCGTCATTATCTCCATCTAGCACCTCAAATTGCCTATAGTGAATATCAGAATCTGAGGGGATGCTCCTGTCTTCCCACACCACATGGATACACCCTATTGAACTAATTAGTATCCCTGGAAAATAGGTATCTCCTGTGCTGTCTACAGATAGCCATTCATCATTCGACCATGTGCCACTGGAATCACAATATCCATACTTGATATCATAATCTCCCTCACCATCATCGTCCTGACTATCGCACCAAGTCAGAAGAATACTACCATAATGGTCTACATCAATTTCTGGATACTCAACAATTCCCGTAGTATTGTACGGAATTTGAGTAGGTTGCCAAGCTGATGTTGCGTTATCCCACTTTTTGTATTTGACGCTGTTAAAGCCATAATTATACGCCCACACAATATGCACATTCCCCATCTCATCCACTCTGAGAGATGGAAACCGATTTAGATCTAAAGCGTCTGATGTCACATAAACTGTAGTTTGCCAGAACCCCGATGTTGCATTCCATCTATTGTATCTGATGTTGTACGATGTAAACGTTTGCTCATACCATACCACATAGAGATCTCCTGCTGCATCAGCATCAATCTTCGGGCGCATGGAATCCTCTGAACTCCCTACTGACACGGTCTGGGGAAGCATCCAGGAGTTGGTTGTGGCATTGAAACAATTGTAGCGGATGTCTAAATCACCAGCCATGGAATAGTCTTGCCAAACCAGATGCAGGTTTCCTTTTGTATCTGCACAGACCGCAGGGTTTGTTGCATCAATAGTAGTACCAGTGATCACAGAACTTGTATCATTCCATAGTTTGGTGGTTGAATTCCAGAATCTATGTTTGAGTTGATATGCGGTTTCGGAGGGATTCAATTCACTCCAGATGAAATGTATATTGTCATAACTGTCCGCAACTACAACTGACGATCCGATGTTTCTAGTACTGTCTACAGACACTAATTGTATTGAAGTCCACGCCTCAATAGAGGCATTCCACACTCTGAATACAATATCACTATCAGTCCCTCCATAGATATCTGTTAGGTCACTCCAAACCACATACAAGTTCTCCTTTGAATCCATAGCAATTGATGGATTTAGTGAGTTTGATGTAGAGTTCACAGATACATTGAATGTTGGAGTCCACTCCGATATACCGAAAGAAGGATTTTGTTGAATATTAGTTGAATTCTCTACACGATTCACAGGTGTTATTCCAACTGAGGGGAATACAGTTGCAAATGACATCGTTACAATTAACATAAGGGGCACTAGTACTCTAATTCGCTTCATTGCTTATCTCCCAACCTAAACAGAGTGGACTGTTGAACTAGCATTAGTTTGTTTTGGTCTGTGGAGAAAGGAATAGGAGGGCATACAGACTGAAGTTATTCATAAATCCGTTAACATGTCATGAAGTTTCCTTCTTTCGCAGAACAAATACTCCAGCGATAACCGTCGCTACTGCACTAATCGTTCCCGCAAGAAATCCTGACATGATACTCCCGTCACCTTGTGGTCCAGTAGTACTTGTCTGACTGGTATAGTCTAATCCACGGAAATAATTATCGAAACGAGTCAATTCAATAAACTCTCCACGGATATATTCTGTAATATTAAATGGTCCAGATGTCACCATTGGTTCAGCAGGTGGATTTGGATTCCATTTGTTCCAGTTATCCGCACCTATTTCCTGAAGTAGATGCTTTGGAAGAATCGGTTTGTCAGACACGCGATGAAGATTCCATATGGATTCGGAATCGAATTCAACAATAACATTGTATGGTGTCGTGGTATATGCCGCCTGAATATCTGTAAATTGCCCCCACTCTACAGAGCCATTTGTATACCGACGATAAGTTAGGTAGGCAGCAATATCCTCTGCAGTAAACGGAGTTCCATCGGTCCATGTGGCATTCTTTACAATTTCAAAAGTGATTCTAGTATGACCATCAGGAACATTGGGATTATCTTCGTGAGTCTGTACAGTA
>JAEORG010000161.1 GCA_016841005.1 Candidatus Thorarchaeota archaeon
CTTTTACTACTCTTATAGCTACAATGCTCAGACCAAAGAACATCGAGCATTGCTAGTTCTGTTTGTGTCGGTGCTCTACCCAGGATTGATTCTGCATGTGAAATCTCTTCGATCGTCAGCATCAACTATGCCTCCTTTGTTGCTTTAACAAAATTCTCCAAGATTCCCAAACCATCTACAGAACCAAGCACAGGACGTGAGGCTCTCTCTGGATGTGGCATCATTCCAAGGACATTTCCTCGCTCATTGAGAACACCTGCGATATTATCAATTGCACCATTAGGATTTGATTCGGGACTGGGTGCTCCTTCCTCATTGCAATACCTGAAAGGTATCCTCCCCGCTGACTGCAATATCTCTAAGTCGTCTTCAGTACAATAATAGTTACCCTCCGCATGCGCAATAGGAAGCCTGATTACAGCAGCTTCAAGTCCGTCAGTGAATCCTATGTTTTCTTCTGAAACTTTGATGTATACCCATTGACAGATAAAATGAGCCGATCTATTTGGTAGCAGTGCTCCAGGTAATAATCCAGATTCCGCAAGGATTTGAAAACCATTACAGATACCTAAAATTGGTTTACCATCATCAGCGATGTTTCGAATCCCATCCATAATAGTTCCCACAGATGCTACTGCGCCTGCTCTAAGATAATCTCCATATGAGAACCCACCAGGGATAATAATTCCATCTGCATTTTTTAGAGCTTCGGAGCCTTGTGTACTGGTCACTAGATACGGGTCTCCACCAGGAATAAGAGATACCGCCCGAAGGACATCATTCTCATTGTTGGTTCCTGGGAATCTGACGACTGCTATTGTCACATCTCCATCCTCACTTTATGTTTCTCTGCTATCGGGTTTGAAAGTAATTTCAAATTCATGAGAGTCAATTGATTCAGCAAATCTGAAGTTATAGGCTTAGAAATGTGAATTTCGAAAATCTTTCCCATTCGCACTTCGGTCACATTGTTGAAACCAAGTCGTTCCAGAGCTTTCTTTGTTACCTCACCTGGTGGATTCTTTATTCCATCTTTTGGCATGACTGAAACATAGAGACTCTCATCTCTAGTTTCAACTTTCCTTGTTTTGGTTTCTTTTAGCTTCTCAAGAAGGAATGCATATGCAGTTGTGATATCTCCTTCTCCTTCACGAAAGAGGTCCTTGTCGTAGGATTGCCCTTTCGAGTTCCACACCCTGATAGTATCACCTGAGATTTCATCTGCTAAGAGGATTGTACCAGAAGGGATTTTTCCAAACTCAAGCTTGAAATCTACCAGAGTCAATTCCACCTGCTTGAACAACTCTGATAGGAAGTAATTCACCGATAATGCTACTGATTTCATAAATGCTATCTCTGATTCATTAGCAATACTAAGTCGCACTGCAGCATCTTTAGAAATCAATGGATCATGTAGTTTGTCATCCTTGAAGAAGAACTCAACCAGTGGTGATGTGAGTTGGGTTCCTTTTTCTATACCATACCGCCTACAAAAAGATCCAGCTGCAATGTTTCTACACACAACCTCTAATGGGAGAATCTCAACTTTCTTACATCTCAATTGAGTATCATTTAATCTCTTCACTAGGTGAGTGTCGATGCCTTTCTTCCCGAGGTACTTGAAGAAGAATTCTGTAAGATCGCATGCTAGTTTTCCCTTACCTTTGATTGTATCTTTCTTTTTTCCATCTCCTGCCGTTACATTGTCTGTAAAATCAATAACAATGTTCTTCTTAGATTTTGGATCCTCGAAAACTTTCTTTGCTTTGCCCTGGTGAATTAACTTCATTTCATTCTCCTCCTAGTCTAAGTTGTGATGTCCTCTAAGCGTTCTTCTCTTACTGCCTCTTCAATATCAATCATACAGAGATCGAGTGGTGACTGGACTGACCTTTTCAATTTTAGTGAAAGTCTTCTCATCTCAGGACTTGTGGGTCCAACACACGGGGCTCCTGGTACTCTTGGACTAAGGTCAAATACAATGAACTCTGAGTCTTCAGTTATTGCACCTTGTAAAGAAAAGAGACCAATCATCTTAGGTGGGAAATGTTTCTTTACCCCTTGAAGAAGATTCTCAGCCGCTTGATAAACGAGTGGCTTCTTACTCTCACGCATTGTAACTCCTTTATGTCCTATCTCCTCGTTCATTGGAACAATGTTCAATTTCAATTGCTCTTCTGCAGGAAGATTCAGTAATCCAGTAAGATTGGTCTGAATTCTATCATCAAATCCGACGAAATCCAGAGAACCAAACTTGTCTTCTATTCCGTATGCCTGGAAATTAGCATTGAAGCGGGGTGCAACGATGAACTCTTCAATTATAGCATTCTTTAGATCATCTTCATCAATTATTCCAGATGTAAGAAGCTTGGTTGCATTCTGTTGGTAATCTTCTGGGTTGTATGCGTAGAAGAACGCTCTTTCTAATGGTCGATTCTTCTGTTGTACTTTTACAATCACTAAGGTATCTATTTCATCGGGTTGATATGATTTCGGAATTCGAATTCCTGATTCTTCCAAAAGCCAATATTGGTCTCTGGGAAATCCCCTTTCCTCCACTCGTAAAATCTTTCTATTACCATAAATAGGAAGTTGAAATTCATTCTCTATCTGGTCATACCCAACATATACACTGAATGATCTGTTAGGAATCCACAGAACATCAAGCTCTTTTAGTTTCTCTTGATTTTCATCATGGATGAGGTCACCAAAGTTATCAAGAATAATTACTTCATCATAGAGATGTTTGTTGTAATGATCATAGAATTTCTCTCTACCCTTCTGACAGACAACCACCGTTGAGAAACCATTTGATTTTGCAGCAACCCCAATCTCTTCTGCGCTATGAGACCCTAGCATACCAATTGTAGGTTTTCTCATAATCTCTCCTCGCATCGAAACACCAGTTCTTCCACGCGTGGCGTGAGGTCAGTGGTTCCTTTGTAAGTGTTGCTATCCACTAAGAGTGAATTAGCAAAACTCCTACAACATTGACTCATTCAACCTTCCCTCTTGTATCAATTCCTTGATTTCCAAAGATATTCTTCTACCCATCCACATTGGTTCCTTAAACTGAACATAAGAATAGGGTGACGATGGTATCCAAACATTAGTGCCTGCGACAATCCTCCCACTGAACTCAAATGAGTAGATATTCTGATTTCGATCTATAATTGTTTCAATACAAAATGGTCCTGGTAATGATTTTCCTGTGAGTCTTCGGAATCCCTCAACAAAGTCTTTACCCATTTTGAAGTATCTGAATAATAAAGACTCTCTAAGAACCAATGGTACGTTGCCAATTACAACAAAAGTTGGAGTGTCATCAAATCTTAGATTTGTGTCAGCATCAGTTTCATATCTGATATCTGCACCAAATATTTCCATGCTGTCTCTTGCTAATGAGTTGAAATAAGTGACAAACACTTTGGTTCCAACTATGTATTCTTGGATTGAGACTCTCGTGTCGGATGGAGATTTATGAATGATTTCTTCCCTATCTTTTGCTATGAAATAACCTTCTCCGCCTGCGGCACCAAAGGTCTTCACTATGACCGGTCGATCGACCTCCTCAACAGTGTTGAATTCTAATGGGACTTTAAAGCCACTCTCAAGAAGTAATTTTGTCTTTAGATTCCTGTCTTCTTCCCACCTTAACAATTCTTGATTTCCATACATCTGTAAATTAGAATTGAGGATTTTCTCTGCACCAATATATGCCACAAACGAACCATGTGGTATCCAAACAATATCTTCGATATCCAACTCAAGAATCTCATCAAATGATTCAACTTGAATTATAGAGGATTTCAATCCAAATGATTTGTAGAATTCAACTCTGTCAGGAGTTGATACTAATACTGTATCAAATCCTTCTGCTTTTGCACCGGATATTATATTTAATGCACTATGACTGGCTATTGTCCCAATCTTCATTATAAGGACCTCTCGTAATCCCTTCCATCGTGAGAAGGTCCATTCTCTTCGATATCCTTTCTAATTCTGTTTGCATGTTCAGTTGGAAATTCTCCATCCAAACACGCTAGACAGAGATCTTTGAGACCTATAGCATTCTCAAGACTTGTCATGTCCTGATATATAAGCGCATCAGCCTGAATATAGTCAGCAATCCCTTTCAGAGATATTTCTGATGCAATCAGTTCTTTATCAGTAGCAATATCAATTCCATAGTAACATGCGTGATTCTGAGGGGGACATGTCACTGCAAAGTAAACTTTCGTAGCTCCGCGTTTCTTGAGATCTGATACAATCATCTTACCAGTTGTTCCTCTCACAATCGAATCATCAACAACTAGAATGGATTTACCACGGATTTTATCATCGAGATAGATGTATTTACACCTCGCCATAGCATCTCTCTCTTCTTGGCTACGTGCAATGAAAGTTCGCCCAAGGTATCGGTTCTTGAGAATAATCTCTCTCATAGGTACTCCTAATTCTTCAGCTAATGCTTGCGCAGCAGGACGACTTGTGTCAGGAACTGGAACAACATAATCTGGCTTTTCATATCCAAGTTTCTTGAATGAACTAGCCAATGCTCGTCCCAGACGAAATCGTGTATCATACACTAGATGGTTTTCTATCGTTGCAGCAGGATGTGCGAAGTAAACATATTCAAAGAAACAGTGAGTGTGTGTTTCATTTTGAGAAATAGAATGTGATTCCATTGACATATCCTTATTGAATATGACGAGTTCTCCTGGATATACATCTCTTTCCAGATGGACTCCTGCCATTTCTAACACAGTGCTCTCTGATGCAACGAGTGCACGACCTTCTGCTCGTCCAAAAACAAGTGGTTTGAACCCTCTAGGATCTCTATAAGCGAATAATCTTCCCTTATGGATTCCAACGAGACTATAAGCTCCATCTATTTCTCTATCGAGTGTCTTGAATGCTTCAGGAAGTTTTTCTCCGTTGTTACTAAGATGCGATGCAAGTCTATCAGTTATAAACTCTGAATCGCAATCATAATTCTTTGAGGATACTGTAGACATATTTGTGATATTCCCATTGTGCGTGAGAGCAAGACCTCCAACATTGAATGGTCCAACAAAGGTTTTTAGATCTGCTTCAGACCCGACTTCTCTTCCCGAAGTAGGATATCGAGTACTACCAATAATGATGTTGCTCATTTCATCAGGAATCTTAAGGGTTGCAGGGCTACCCATTGTCTTTACTGTTACATATTTGTCAATATCTGACCAAAGAATACCAGATGCATCTTGCCCACGATGTGTTAACAGGAGAAGCAAGTCCCTCGAGGATGTTATTGAAAATCCGCCTAATATTCCTAAAACGCCACACATAGCATTATCCCTCCCTAATGATCACTTTTCTATCTCGAATTTCAAGTCTGTCCTGACAGAACAAGTTTACCGATTCAACTAGAATTCGGTGTTCTTCTTTCAGAATTCTATCAGCTAGACTATCATTAGTATCGTTATAATTCACTGGAACCACTGCTTGAAGAATAATTGGTCCGTCATCCATCTCTGCATTCACAAAATGCGTTGTACAACCAGAATAACGCACTCCATGTTCAACCGCTTGACTTTGTGCATTGATTCCTTTGAAGGATGGTAACAAAGATGGATGTATATTGATGATTCTATTTTCGAATTCTTTCAGGAATCTATCTGATAGAATCCGCATATACCCAGCAAGTACAACAAGATCGACATCATAATCTTTGAGAATCTGTATTATTTGACTGTCGTGTTCCTCACGAGTTGGGTAATCAGAATTAAGAACCGTCTGAGTATCAATTCCTGCATTACGTGCTCTCAGAAGACCTTGCGCCTCGTTCTTATTACTG
This sequence comes from Candidatus Thorarchaeota archaeon, assembly GCA_016841005.1. The sequence goes on from JAEORG010000161.1 coordinate 5,840, forward strand.
ATAACAAGAACAATAGACCCTGCAAGATTTCCGTGCTTTTCTGCATCAATCAGTGCCTGTAGATTTGTACCTCTACCACTGATTAGCACACCCACCCGGCTCATGCAAACGTTCCGTAACTAGGTCGTTTATATGGTTATCTACTGTTCAACTACTTTTTAGAAGAATTCCCTTGCAAGTCCTCCGATTAGGGCACCTAACAACGAAGCAAAGACAACAAAGAGGAAATAGACCATGGAAACTAACATTCCACTCACGAAGAATTCACCAATCGGTACATCTGTTGCTATAAACGCTGGTGAAATCAGATATAACATCAAAAACACGACAAAGAAGAATCCTTTGAAGATTCCACCGAATAATGCATGGCTTGTTTTTCCTGCCATCAGTCCTACTGGGATCGCAGCGAGAAGTGGGATAATAAACATGTAGGTTGCTTCTGCAGGTAGAAAGTCAATCACGATTAGTCCAAAGATATTCGCATCAATCAGACCACCGAACATTGGTAGAAGGAGGAGAACCAGGAGATCCCTATTTTTCTCATAGATAGTCATCCCAAGGAACTTCGTGATGGCTCCTTTTGCTCCCTTTGGTTTTCTGAAATCTGTGGTTTCAGGAAGAGGTCGGAAGAAGCCCTTCTTTTCCTGTTGCTCATCTTCTTCTGGGGTTTCTACACGATACTTTGTTTCCTCATTCATCCAATGCACCAAGTGAAAACATTATCATTCCCTGAATAAATACTACGCCTTACGCAAAAGAATACCGGAATCCTCTTCCGCCACCAAAAGTGCTATGTTTATCTTGAAATCTGATATGTAATGCAGGAGGTCATTCGATGTCTCGTGATGCTTCAAGTAACGATGCTGGCTCAGATGAGCTTGAAGAGGCTGTTCAAACACGAAGGAGAAAAATTGAGCATATTGAGATCTGTCTTCAGGAGAATGTTCAATGTAATCAATCTACTATGTTCGAAGACATCCGATTAATCCACAACGCGCTGCCTGAGATAGACAAAGATGAGATAGACCTTACAACTAATTTTCTTGGACTTAGAGCTGATGCACCTATTGCTATTGCAGCTATGACCGGAGGGCATCCTGACACACTTGACATAAATCGAAGACTAGCTGAAGCAGCTGAGGAACTACGAATTCCGATAGGTGTTGGTAGTCAGCGAGCAGCAATAGAAGATGCAACACTAGCTGATACATTTAAGATCGTGCGTAAGTCTGCTCCTTCTGTTCCTGTGATCTGCAATATTGGTGCTACACATGTTGAAGCTGCAGCAAAAGCTGTTGAAATGATTGATGCAGATATTATCGGCATCCACCTCAATCCATTGCAAGAAGCTATCCAACCTGAGGGAGATTGTAACTCAATTGGTGTTCTTGAGCAAATCGAGGCTATTGTAGACTCAACAGATATCCCTGTATTAGTAAAGGAAACAGGTGCAGGTATTTCGTCTGATGTTGCAACTCGTTTGGAAGCAATAGGAGTTGCAGGAGTAGATGTAGGCGGAGTTGGAGGTACTAGTTGGGCTGCAGTGGAATATTATCGTGCTCTTAAAGAGAATGATGATATTAAAGCACAGCTAGGTCTAGATTTTTGGGATTGGGGAATACCGACTGCGTTGAGTGTCATCATGGTAGGAGATGCGACCGATCTAGAAATAATGGCAACTGGAGGAATCCGGTCTGGAATGGATGTAGCAAAAGCAGTATCTTTAGGTGCGTCTATGACAGGGGTTGCTCACCCGCTTCTAAATCTCGCTGTGAATGGAAATACTCAACAAATCATTGACGAGATAGAGATGTACCTTGAAGGTCTGCGAACTGCAATGTATCTTGTAGGAAGTGCAACGATTGATGAGATGACATCAAAGCCACTCATTATAAGTGGAGAACTTAAGGAATCTTTGAAGTCCCTTGATATAGATTATCAAGTGATTGCACGAGGTCGTTAAATCTTCCCAACTCGTTGCAAGTATTCAGATCTCTTTCGAATACCATTGACCATCTGCACAGCTTCTTCAATGGTATCAGCACATGGTATCCCATTAATCTCAAATCCTCTGATGATGACCTCATACTTTTCTAAGTCAGGCACATATGCTACAATTGGTTTTTGTATCAATTTACCGACATTTGCTACACGTGCCCCGATTTGCAGAGATATTCCGGGTGCATATGGAAGTAAGAGTAAAACAGCTGCGTCTATGTAATCAATGTTAATCATGATTCTCAATACGCCCTCATAATCAGTATCTGACGCACTTCCAGTCAGATCGATTGGATTTCTAAAGGACGCGATTCCCTGATACGCAGGAGTGACGGTCTCTCGCATCGATGCTTGGTCATCTTCCAAAAAAGGAGGTAACTCAAGACCA
>JAEORG010000162.1 GCA_016841005.1 Candidatus Thorarchaeota archaeon
ATCAACACGCTTGACATGAAGTACAGCACCGATAGTCCTACCCATCTCTGTTGAGAGACTATCATATACAAATCTCTCTACAAGCGAAGTCTTTCCTACACCTGATTCACCGAGGAATACCAGCTTGTGGACAAAGTCAGGTTCTCTAGCGGACAAGATGTCTTGTACTATGAATGTTGGCTTATTAATCGATTGCTCGCTTCTTAGAACGCGACCGGTCGAGAATTTCTCGAGTCATTTCCATGAATGCTTCTTCTACATTTGTGTCTTCTTTTGCACTTGTCTGAATTGTCTTGAAGCCATGTTTTTTCTCCAATTTCTTCAGTGTCTTTTTATCAATCTTTGATTCGAGGTCTACTTTGTTTTCAAGACATACCAGAGGTATCTCGCCTGTGACCGCATACAATGCATCTATCCATTCCTCAACTCTTTCCAGTGTTTCTGGCCGGTTGGTGTCAAATACAAAGAATGCTCCAGATGCATTCTGATAGTAGGCCTTTCTCAGCTGAGCAAAGTCATCTTGCCCTGCAATGTCCCATATCACAAGTTTGCACAGAGTATCATCTATCCTAATTGGCTTGGTATGCATTGCAGCACCAATAGTTGCAAGATAGTCGCCTTCGAAGGAATCATAAACATAGCGTCCAACGAGACTTGTTTTACCTACTCCGCCCTCTCCTAGGAAAACTAGCTTGAATAGATAAGCGACAATTTCTGACAGTGCTAAACGCTCCAATAGCTGTGCTGGAATAGGTGTTCCTTCTGCTTCTGATAAAACTATCGAAGATGAAGAGAAGCATGTTAGTGTAACCAAAACTGACAAATAACAGCAATCCATTCCTTTTCTAGAGTTGAGAAGATGGAAATAGGTACATTCGCGAGGAACAACAATCAGGTTGATTTCGCATTACAACATGAACCAGATTTCATAGACCTGAGAATGGACCTTAACCATAGTATCGAATTTCGTGAAACGAAGAAGAAACTTACAGATGCAGGTGTCAAATGCACGTTGCACCTCCCGAGCAATCCTGACTGGAAACCTCTCAACCTAGCCAAGGATATTGTACCCTTCATTGATATAGGCAGACAAATTGATGCAGACCTAGTCACCTTTCATACTACACTTTCATCGCTCTTTTATGATGACAAGGAAATAGAGACGTTTCTCACTATGTTGCCTGATGTATGTGATTCAGTTAGAGAGAATGCAGTTCCTCTTGCGATTGAAACATTAGGCCTATACTTTACTGAATTATTGCTCCTTTTTGATAGACATCCGAACATTGGTATGGCGCTCGACCTTGGGCATGGACAGATCATGGCCAGAAGAAACAGGGCATTGGGGCATATTGAGTCATTCACCAAACAAATCAAGATGATCATCATTCATGATAACAATGGTCAAAAAATGTGTGATGATGTCCAGATGCTCAAGAAGGAGCGAAACATTTCTTGTGAAGAGATGCGCGAGATAGCTGTAAAATATGACGAGCATTTACCAATTGGTGAAGGTAGTATTGATTTCGACACAATGTTCTGGAGCCTGAAGCAGAAATCGTACGACGGAAAATTCCTAATGATGTGTGGAGATCAGACTAAATTCCCTCATGAGCGAGATGCTTTCATGAAGAAGTGGCTCGAAGCTTAGCCACGTCGAGCTAATGAATCTACTAATTTGCCTACTTCAGCCAATCCTGAGTCATCATTTGCCTTTGTGTAAAGAGATCGAGCGATTCTGACAATCTTTTGAGCCTCGTCATATTTACCCTGCACAACAAAGAATCTTGCTTGCTTCATCCTTGCTGCTGCCATCGCACTATAGATCTCCTTTGGATATTCAAATGTATCAATATTTACAATTTCTCCACATTTCGGACATGCAGTGATAGCATCATAGTCCATATCTGCGGAAGTAAGAGTAGCTTCTGGTATTGATGGTACAGGTGGCTCTTCAAATGGAGCTGGAGCAGGTATAGGTTCAGGTACAGTTTCTGCAACAACAGTTTCATACTTCGAGGATGTAAAATCATTAGCCAAATCTGGTGAAACTCTCGCATCCGCTGAAATGAGCATTTCTGGTTCAATTTGATCTGGTTTCTCTACGAAAGCAGATTTACTTCCTAGAATCTGTTCTTCTATGTCTTGGGGGCTTGGTGCTGCAATTGGAGGTGGACCTATTATTGGCTCATCATCAACTGATTCCACAGTAGTTGGCATTTCTGATACACCTTCCATCAGTTCCTTAACTTCACTTGCACGAAGCATTCTCGTTACAACTACACCACTGTCTTCTTCGTCTATTCCTACTTCTTCTGCTTTCGCAAATGCGGCCTGTGCTTTTTCTAGCTCTGTCATCCGTTTTTGTCCTGCACCTGCTCGTATCCGATCTTTTGAAACCTCACTCGGTTTAACCCATTGTTCTTCCTCATCGACCGGTGTTGGTGCTTCATCCACAGTTTCTAATTTTTCACGTTTCTTATAGGTCTCTTCGGTAGTCACAGTCCCTCTTTCAGGTATAGGGGCTACCGCCTTTCTCTTGGATGGTGCCTCTGATATGAGTGACCTTCCACAGCGAATGCAATATTTTCTTGTTGGTTGATTTGCCTTTCCACAGTTGGCGCAGATTCTCAAGGTGTCTCACCCACTCTTCAAGCAAATTATCATAATGTTTTGTTGCAGATATAACTTTGTACGTGATATGATTCTTACTACTTTTCTAGATTTGAAAATTAAGAACTCACTGAATTCAAGTCTTCAAATAATGAATAGGACATCTAAAGATGAGTTATTTAGAAATTATCACTGTCTTTTGACAAGTTTCATCTCGGAGGTACTTGTCCATGAATCAAGGTGTACAAAAATCCAATCACGTAGTCTACATAACACAAGACGGCCATTTACATGAGTTATATTATACTCTTCAAGGCGGTTGGAAACATTCTGACTTATCTGCTCGCTCCAATGCCGCTCCAGCTGTAGGAACTCCTACAGGTTATCGATACGATGAACTGGGAACGCAGCATGTTCTTTTCAGAGGTGCAGATAATCATATACATGAAATATATTACCAAAAGCAAAGTGGATGGAAACATTCAAGCATTTCTGCACGAGCGGGGGCTTCTTTGGCTTCGGGTGATCCATTTGGTTACACTTTTCATGTATTCAAATCTCAACAGGTAGTCTATAGAGGACAAGATAATCATATCAATGAGTTATATTGGGTACAAAGTGGTGGCTGGAGGACATCCAAGCTCACAGTACGAGCAAATGCACCAACATCAGCTGGAGATCCATCTGCATACATATTTCGCGATCAGAACAATGTAATATACAGAGGTAGTGATAATCACATACATTGTCTCAACTATACCACTACTACTGATTGGAAACATATAGATCTTTCAGCAAGGATGAATGCACCTCCTGCAAATAGTAATCCTTCAGGTCTCCAATATCATGTCTATAATTCTCAACATGTCTTCTATGTTGCCCATGATGGACATATACAGGAATTTTATTGGACCGATCAAGGTGGGTGGAAACATTCAGATCTAACAGCACGAGCAAACGCTACTCCAGCTACTGGTAACATCAAGTGCTATGTTTGGGGTGATCAGAATCATATAGTTTACAGAGGTGTTGATAGTAACATCCACGAGCTCTATTATTCTAAGACTACTGGTTGGAAACATACCAATCTATCCCAAATAACTAGAAGTCCCCAGGCAATTGGAGATCCAATTGGTCATACCTATGCAGGATATAATTCTCAACATGTAATGTACCAAGGAAATGACGGCAATATACACGAGTTATATTATATTGATGGCCAAGGATGGAAACAATCAAATCTAACTCAGAGGACAAATTCACCGAATCCATCTGGTGGGTTGACTGGATATACATATGAATTGAAGTAAACTAAAAATAGAAGCTAGGATTTCTCGTAACCTGCGAGAATCCTAGTTATTGCTTTTCTTATTGTTCTTCGTGATATATATTGTATACAAGTCAATTTTAGAAATAATAAAATCATGGATATTTAGGAGGTAAGAAAGTTAACCAAAGAAACCTAGATTTTTTCGAGAATCTGAGAAGCTATTGACTGTACCCTTGCAAATACATCAGAGCCTTCTTTACCTGTTTCAATGATTGAACAAATTGGATCTCCCTTATGCACTTCTACCCCTTTGGGTGATCTATCAACAGTACTGGGCCACTGTCCCAAAGCTGGAACAATACCATCGCGATTTGCATATACAATCATCTTCGTAGCTTGACTAAATCTTGGTATCTTGTCAGGTAAAATTCCATCGCATGCTCTAACATGGAGTTCACTAATGGATATATTTGCCGCTCTTTCAAGCATCTCAAGAGAACCTTGGAAGCGTGGGTTAACTTCTAACAACCAAATATTGTCGTTATCATCAACGACATAGTCTATCCCATTTGATCCAACGAGATTTAATTCTGAGCATATAATTTCTGATACAAAACGAATCTCCTTAGTTATATGACTATCAACTGATGCTGGTATTCTATTCCCACAGTACACGAAATCAGATAATCGTCCTGCGGATGGTAACCCAATGAGTTGATCTTGAATGGAGATTGTAATCGAATCTTTTCCTGTCCCTAGTACACTTGCACTTACATCAACACCTGTAACAAACTTTTGGATAACTCGTGGTCCTAGCCTCTCAGATTTTTCAAGTGTTTTGTAAAACTTTTCTAGGTCCATAATCCCATTGACTTTCCTAATTCCTGCACCGCCTCCTGAGGTTATCGGACGAACCACGCAAGGTAAACCAATCTCATTTACAGCAGTAGTTGCTTCTTCCAAATTCTCCACTATCTCATACGTCGGATACCAAATCTCAAGATTATCAGCGAGCTTTGCAAGCTTCTCTTTGTTTCTTGCTTTTTTCATTAATTCAATAGTATTACCGGTGATTCCATGTTTCTCGTTAATTCTCCTCAGAGATTCTGAATGATCGTCAAATCCACTACCTATTAGCACGTAATCCAATTCACAGCTACCGAATGAATGCTCGAAATTTTCTGAGAGCGAGAAATGGACTGGAGCTTCTAAAGAACCTCTCTGCCTACTTCCTGGTACTGGACTCAGCACTGCTATCCACTCTTCTGAGCAAGTATCTAGGTCTGAATCACCCCAATAGTCTGAAACAAAAGGCGATCCTCCTGCTTTTCGTACTGAGCATGCCAGGGGACGTGCATTAAAGCCAATAACTCCAACCTTTTTACCGAATAAAACTGTATGAGTAGATGACATCAATTAACTAATCACTGACACCTTGATAAGTTGTGTAGTTTTTCGAGAAAATGTTAAGTGAGATAAACACAATACACATTCTAGGAAACCTTATACAGTGGGTATATCTGTTAGTGATGTAGCTTGGTCCATGAGGGAACCCCATGCCCGATGAGAAGCTTACTGACGAAGAGAAGGCCTCAATGCAGAGCGCATTGAAGGATGCAGCCCTTAGTGATACAGATATCAAAAAGATGGCTGAGGGTGAAGATGAATTTGGAGAGACCTCTCTACCTGTTGATTCGGGTGATGATTTGGTGTCTGCGGCCGCAAGTGCTCTTGAATTCGTGGATGGACTCGATTCTTCAGAATCAAAAGGAGATAGGATAGCAGAAGGAGCAAGCACAGTCGCTAGTTTTGATAATTTATTGAAAAAACTTGAAGCAATGAGAAGTGATATTGCGGCGCTTCAACGCGCAGTTGTGGGAATATTCGCCGCTCAACTTCTAACTTTCAGAGGTAAAGTTGTGGACCTAAAGTCAATTGTTTCAGAGGAAATGGTAGAAAAACTCAGGATGCCTATGTTCAAAGGCGTTATCGAAACAACATACGTGGAAATAGTCGATGGTGAATTTGCAGCTCTTGAGAAAGATTTGGTTGATAAGATAGTTGACCAGACTCAAGAAAGATTCAAGGAATTTGCGACAAGAGTAAGAGAGAGCGAAACTGGGTTACGTCAAGCAATAATTCAGCAACAGGATGTTGTTCGTTCATTTATGCAAAGCCTTGAAGAAGAGGCTATTGCTTCAGGTGAAGGATTAGGCGCAAAGGATAGAGAAATTCAGAACCTGCAACAGAAAATCAAAGAGCTTCAAAAGGAAATAACCGCATCAAAAACTCTTGACGCTCATACGAATGAGCTAAATAGACGAATAGAGGATCTTGAAGCAGAAATTACAGAAATCAGTGCAAATCTTGTAAGAAAGGATGCAACAATTGATGCAAGAATAAAAGAACGTGACCAAGCAATAAGAGAACATGATGAAACTAAAATTCAGTTGGCTGAACTGAAAACTGAATTAGAGGTCTATAAAAAACAAGAGGCAAAAACCACCAAGGCATCTACTGCAAATGATGCAGAGATTCAGGCTATGAAGACCAAGATTGACCTTTTGGAGAAGACAATTGCAGAAAAAAGAGAAGAGTCCAAATCAGATTCTGGGAAGATCAAGGAACTTGAAAGAAAGATTGCAGATGCTGAAAAAGATAAAGCTGCAGCAGAAGAAACTGCTGAGAATCGTCTAAAGGAACTTGAAGGAATGCAGGATAAAATCAACGAAGTTAGCGCAATGGAACAGAAAATATACGATTTGGAAAACGCTCTGAAGGAAGCAGAAGACAAAGTACCTATTGTTGAGATGCAGAAGGAAGCATTCGAGAAAGCCACGCGCTTGATGGAGAAAGAACGAGATATGGCTTTAGAAATGCGTGATCTTGCTGAAGAACGAGCAAAACGCTACATTACTGTTCTAGGACTAGAAGCAAATACAAAGGTTCTCCTCCTCGTTGATGAAGTTGGGAAAATGTCTTTTGCTGATCTGGGTAAGTCCCTGGGAATACCTGCAGGTCTTGCAGCAAAACATGCAAGAGAGTTAGCAAAGCTTGGAGTTATTAAAGTAGAGAATGAAGTTGCTATCTCGACATTAAAGAAAATTGAAATTAAAGAAGGCGAAGTAAAGGTAGATTAGAATTCGATTTGACCCCCTTCTTTGAATTCTTTCATGATATCTCCCCAATATTTACTTAGTTTATTCAATGCTGAAGAAAAGTCATTAGCTAGTCCATATTTTCCAGCTTTTTTTTCAACAAGACCAACATCTCTCAGTTTTCTCATCACTTTGACATAGAGACCTCTACTGCTAATAACAAAGCGTTCCCAATCTGAATCAGGTATCACACCCTTTGCAGAAACTATCTCATTGAGTATTTTTGCTGCTTGTTCCACTTGCATTTCTGTGAAGAATACATACCTGAGAAGATGTCTTGGACTTATCAGAGATGGACGCCTAACGAGTACAATCTTAGATTTCATTTCAGCATTGGCCATTCTCGACTACCAAAATTGATTCTGAAGAGTTATTTATCAGAGCAAGTATTACGATTCTGCTCTAAGGCTTTTTATCATTAATAGAGGTAGAACTACTACTACAAATATTGCAACTGAAATTATTGTTTGAAATGCTGGCGTGAAGCTGCTATATACTGAGAGGAGCCATCCTGCAACTAAAGTAACTATGAATGGAAACAAATTCACTGGCGTCTTTAATCGACCCATAGATGTTATCATAATGAAGAATCCATATGCCAAGGCTGAGAAACCAAGCGCTAATCCAAACATCACCGCGGCAAGTTCAAAGACCCCATATAATAGCCATCCTGCTTCTGGATAGAAAGCTGCAATAACTAGCCAAATTAATTCAAAGAGTAATAGAAATTTCAATCCCGGTAACGCATTGCTGATATCAACATCTGAAGGTGCATTACTAAACATGATCGTCATTGCTAAAAATGCTACAATCCAAAATATTGGATTGATGACTGTCAACTCAGCAAATGTGTAGAAGAAGTTGTACACAAATGTACCGATAGCAACTAACGGATAGAACATATCTGGGTTTGACTTTGATCCAATTAAATCTTGGAGAAGTGTTATTGCTTCACCACCAAGATGTGCATCAGGTATCAAGTACGTGGCGAAGAGTGCAAAAAATGTAAGAAGTATTAGCGATACTCCTACTGGAGCTAGATTAATGATAGTTCTCTTAAGTGTACTACTGGGATTAACATATTTTACATAACCGAGAAGCACATGATCTTCTTCGACTGAAACGTTAATTGGTTTGAATTCCACAATCTCAGTTCTTGTTAGCACACATCCAAGTGCGTGTGATGATTCATGTAATGCCACTCCCGGCCCAACAAGTGCGTACCAAGCACGAGAACCTGGTTTCCTTGTAACATTGAGAGCAACATGGGATAGTCGCTCCAAAAGCCATCCGAGAAACCAAACGACAAAGAAAAGCACAATCGAGATAAGAACTATCATGAAATACGGATTCAACCAACAATACCCCCAAAATCGAATTTACTCCATGCCGAGTTCGCGTTTCTTTTCTTCTTCAACTCTATCAAGTTCTTGAGCCTGGAGAC
>JAEORG010000163.1 GCA_016841005.1 Candidatus Thorarchaeota archaeon
AAAGTAGATATTCACCCGCTTGTTGGCTACAAATCTGATTATGTCGCAAATCGTCCAGTCACACTAAAGAAACTGCATTTTAGAATTTTAAAACCATTAATGAAAAATCCAAAAATGCAAGTGAGTGAAATAGCTCAAGAGACAAACCTCTCTGCTCGTATGGTAAGAAGAGCTCTCAAAGAGATAAATGATCATGGAGGAATAAAATTCACAATTAAGTGGAATCCAGAAGCACACAGAGGAACTCATTTTCTCTCGCTTATCAGATATGACGATTCGAAATGTAGCTTCAAAGAGTGTACGAACTGGCTTACTGACAAATTTCCTATAGTGTTATGGGAACTATTTGAATCTACGATAACCCCTCTATTGATAGCATATTTTGTAGTTCCCACATCAGAGCAAATTGAGGAAATAACGAGGGAAATTAGAAAAGCTGATTTTGCTGATTCAGTTATTTCCTATGTTGCGACTAAGACTCGAACTTATGAAAATTTCAGAATTTCAAAGCTATGGGAAATGATTGATGCTGCAGGTGTTTGAATCAACTATCATTTTATGGTGAATGTAAAAACAGCACCGATTGTGATTCTTTTTTCTGTAATGCTTTCGCATCATTTTCGTTTCGTCAAAATCACGATGATGATTTTGATTATAACAACATCCACTATTTAGGCAAATAAGAAGGATAGGTTTGCTCATAGAGCAAACCTTGTTGTAGATTTTCTATGAACCTCCTCCGCCTTTCTTCTTCATAATCACAATGATGATGATTATAGCAACAACTCCTGCAATGATGACAACTATGATGATTATCAGAGTATTATCAACTGGTGGGGGAGTTGTGGTGCCTGTATCAGTCGTCGTGCCGGTCGTTGTCGTTGTTGTGGTTGTGGTAGAAGCGAGCACCGTCACAAAGACAGTGTCAGTTGCACTATTGCCATATGAATCAAAGACTACTATTGTGAAATTGAAGATTCCTACAGACAAACCATCGACACTGATGACAATGTTTGTTGTGTTCCATTCTGCAGGATAGCCTATTGGAGCTGTTCCATTGACCAGTATAATGTAGTTATCTGGATGAGCATCAGTAGCTGTCCAGTTGATGGTGTTACCACCTTCTCCTACGTTATAGACAACATCCAATGGGCTGCTAAGAATTGGATCTGTCAGGTCAACTGCAGCTGTCACTATCACCTCATCCGTGGAAATGCCACCTCGTTCATCCCAAACAGTGAGTCTGAATGAATGATCTCCTTCAGGATAGCTATCTACATTGAACGCAAACGATGAACCATTCCAGTATCCACTGTCAGTTTCAATTGTATCAATCTCAATTGAATAGAGCCATGGAATAGATGAAGTAGGAGTCCACGTGAACTCGTTCCCTGTTGTCCCTATCTCAAAGAGGATATCAGCAGGAGAGTTGATACCAGGTCTGAGCATGTAGACAATTTCATTCAACCAGATTTCAAAACCATCCTCATATCCTGAGAGATCTGCATCATCCTCATAGACTGTAAGAAGCAGTCCATTAACGATAGCACGTCCGTTTACACTCTCTGCAATTCCTACATTGATACTACCATTTGCTGGAACTGTGCCTGCAAGTCCGGTTGCATTCTGATGCAATGAGAGATTTGCAGCTGTCGGAGTGAATGGGAATGGAGTGAAACTCGATGTGAAACTACTCGCACTGAAATCAATGGGACTCTCAAAGATTGGATGCAAGGAATCCCAGACATAATGTGTAGGTGGATTCAAGATGTCTTCCGAACCAGCAATACCAAGATAGTCCCAAAGTTCGTGAGTGGAACCAGTATTTGGAGAACTGATTGCCAACCGACCTCCTGACTCCATATACTCCAGTATCTCAGTGTATGTTCCAGCAGAAAGACTGTAAACAGGAGTGTCGATTACGACGAGATCCCAACTACCTAGATTCAGAAGGTCCTCGAAGTAAGTTCGATTTGTGCTCATGTAGAACTCAATACCTAGCATGTTCAATGCTTCTGCGACGGGTCCGCGATAGATGTTCCAATTAGGCTCAATACCGAGTGGTGAATTGTCGACATAAGCAAGAACTTTAGCCTCACTAGAGGTCAACCAGTTGAACATGTTGACTGCATACCGAGTGTTATTAGAATCATCCAGAAAGTTACTGAAGGTGTTGATATCACCGGAAACATATATTCTTCCAGAACCCATATCCTGAACCGCTGATGTCATGTCATTCCCAAGATGTGTAAGTGGAACTGCATTTCCAGTAACATTAACATAAGAACCACCAGAGTGCATAATTTCTTTCACATCTTCGATTGTTGGATGATCGTAGAACTCCACGATAGTAGATGTGCCGTATTCTGGACCTATGTATAGGGAGATATCCGCTTCAAGACCATCTAACACTTCATTGACATTACCACTAGCTACTTCAAAACCATTCCATTCTCCATGTATCATAAGACTTCCACCATCTTCAATCCATGTTTTGAGTGCCATCACCTCTTGGTATGTGTAATTGAAATTAGGTGCTAAGATTATCAGTAGGTCATAAGGTGATAATCTTTCTAGAGTGATGTTACCTGAAGCACTTGGATAGAACTTGTCAAAGGTGTAACCTTTAGATACAAGTTCATTCCTCAAGAGTTCATGCCGCGATTGTGAAGAGTAGTTTGTTAATGATCCATCCCAGGTGTCTACACAATAATATGGTTGATGTGAGAGATCATATGCAATTCGAGCCTTTGGTTTTGGAGCCAGCCATGCCACCGCGTCAGCAAACATCTGATACAGTGGTACTTCATCCAGATGTGCAAGATCAGTTCCTATTGTGACTGCTTTTCCTCCTCTGGTCAAGTTATGAGGTTCAAGTGCTAATGCTGTAATCCAATTAGGATCTATAAGAGATCTCGCTAAAATCGTGATGTCAGGCGCAGATGCGGATTCACTAAGCGCTGTTTCATTCCATGAGAGAAAGTTGTATCCGTCATCCGAATCTATTATCTCATGAAGGGTGTATCCTCTCGTGACTGGGTGAATAGTGGATATATTGTGATCATTCGTATAATACACCCAATCACCCCATCCATCAGTACCTTCAGCCTCAACAGGGATGGCTCCAATTAAGCTGAGGTATTGTCCAGACCCGTCAAGCGCGAGTATTCCTCCACCGCCCAACCAATATTCACGTATATAGTCAACAACGGATTCTCTAGGGAGATTATCTACCATGACAAAGACATCAAAATTCGCTGTTGTGAGAATATGATTCTCAATATCTGACGTAGTTACGAGGTCGACATCATAACCGTAAGAACGAAGAACATCCTTCATTCCTGATGCATTGTTGTGCACACCTCCAGCATGAGCGCCAGTCGTCCAGACTGGAACTGTTGAATTCGACTCATCATAGATAGCTACTCGAATCTTATCACCAGTAAATGTAGGAACGGAGTCGTACTTGAAACATAGCTCTGACCAACCGCTCCAAATGCCCATTGAATCACAGGAACTAATTCTGGCATAGTAGTACTCTCCTTCATTCAGTGTATCAGGGAGAGTAATTGGAGAGTCGCGAAGGTATGCTATATCTAGATCGTTAGTAATATCGTCAGTGGCACCTGCTGTTGTAGCTGTATGATTAAGAGAATTGACTGCTCTGTAACCTCCACCACCAGTTAGTTCTCGAAATGACCAAATATTATCACCGGTCCTTCCCCAATACCGAATCTCAATGAGCAAATCATGCTCCCAAGTGTAATAGAATAAGTCATCAACATCAAATTCGAGTGTATTCCCAAGATTTCTCGGAGTGTATTCATCTGCTTCCAGAACCAGGATAGGTGTAGCACCACCATAGTTGTCAGCAAAGGTGGTACTCAATGCACCCTCTACGGGAGTCTCACATAACCAAATACTCAGATTTCCGAGAGTCGTCAACCCATTGAAGCTGTCCACACTGAAGTAAAGCCTGTCAATAATACCAGGGTCAGATAAGAGTGACCTGTTGTACTTGTACTGAAATGCACCACCATGTGATGTCGTGCCCCATGGATAAGAATTGATACCAGAACCCTCATCTGCAACTACATCTGAAACGAACCGAAAATACATTGCATGCATGCGATCATATGTGTAATCAGCTGTATCATCTAGAGTCGCTCCAGCACCATAACTGTATGCTACTGATCCATTCAGACCTGAAGTATAGCGCGAGTTTGGATTCGGTGTACTCTTGCCCATCCACCGAAGTTCTACAAGTAGACTGGATCGTTCACTGAGATAAAAGAAGTTGTCAATATCAAAATAGATCCAGCTACTCGAAATCTCCGCAGTATAGCTATCCCTGTAGAATACAGGTGTCGGGATATTGCCATCATAATTCGCTTCGAAATCGCTAGTTAGGTCAGTCCTGTCATCAACCGCCACCATGTATATCGAGATGTTCTCGAAACCGATTGAACCAGATGTGAGATCGACTCCCCAGCCAATCCGATCGATGACTCCTGAATCATAAAGAAGATCATCGCCATATTTGAACTGAAATCTCATTTCTTGGTCAGTCCCAAATGGCCTCGAATTCCACGAGGCTGGTCCTGAAACTGAATATGTGTGAAATGGATTGTCAGCGTAAATGAGAGAACCAGTAGCGCCTGGCTGGTCATAGATCATTAGATTATAATCACTCTGACTTTCATCAGGACCATCTCCCAGGATGTCCCAGCTCAGGACACCTGGTGATTCAAGATAATATGTGTCTGGCGTTTCGGAAATACCGTTTACAGCCATGTTAGCAAGAACAGGTTCATTGTACTCAATAGCGATGTATGATGAGTTCAGAACATTATACTCATACTCAGTAAAGTACTTCCAGCATGAGCTTGGTGTTACCTCGTCCGTAATCTTGAGTACTTCAGTAAGAATTCTGTCCCCAGCTAGTGCAGTAGTAACATCTGGGGTGATGTCCCAAGCATACCAACCTTGTGGATCAAACATATCTGGACTGGCGGGAGAATCAATAACATCAGTTGGAGTTGCACTGAAAGAGGGCTGATTGTTCCATGTGATAGTATCATCAGTCCAAGAGTCATTTGCACAATAATATGCGCCAATCGGAACATCTTGGTCATCCCAGGCGAGATATTCAGCATTCAAATGTACAAATAGATAAGCGGATTGAAATCCTAAATTCGCTGGATATGATCTCATATCGAATTTCAAGAAAGTTCTTGCAAGTATGTCTTCGTTAGATTCAAGTCCCACGAAAAGACCTCCTTGAAATTCATCCCCATCTCTATTTCCATTTGGAGTGGAATTTTCCACGGTTTCATCATGGAATATAGGAATTCTGAGTTCATGTCCAGTGGCTCCTTCAGCAGCAGGAAGTGATTCTTCCTCAGGAGTTGTTACCAGGATCTCATTTTCCATTGGAATTGCAGCCATTGGAATCATGAGAGAAACACAAAATATCGCGATTAGAATAAGTGGCGTGATCTTTCTCATATCTAGCTCTCCTCTCCGCAGCAAAGTAGCATCGAAAATAATGCCGCAATTGCTACGCCTAACCACCGAATACGATGACATTAACCCTTTTTTACTTTCTGAGAATCATGTACAGAGTTTTTCAAAAGCATCTAAAACTAATTTTCTCGGGGTTTCTATATCTCCAACGATCTCGATTCTGGATAAATCAATCTCTCCTAGTCCTCTTCTCTTTCCTTCTTGAAGAACAGGATTTTCTAAGGGATCAAATCCCACCAAGTGCATCCCTACCGCTTCAACAGCAAACGCATCACGTCCAACAACGAGGATGTTGGGTGTTACTGTGACTCGTTTCTTCTTATATCCGAGATAGACATTAGTTCCATCGAGAACTGCAAGATCTATGCCACCTGCAATTTCGTACATATCAACAAGTGCTGTACTCAACTCATCATGAAATCTATGTTTTTTAGTATCAAGGATGAGCCCGAGTAAATTCTTGAGATTGAATCCAAGATTCATCAAGTCCTCAAGACCAGCCTCTTCGTATCGTCTGGGAACGTGTGTGCTAATGAAGGTGTTAGGTTCTAGTAAAACATGTGAGAATGGAACTTGTTCTCCTGCAACATTAACTTCCTTTGTTAACTCATCATCTGAGAGGTTGAATGGAACTACTCTCTGATTGTAACACGCCTCCCAGATTTTCAAGCGCTCTATACCCTTTCCAGCACCACTGTCAGACTCAGCAATTAGAATCTCGGGAGAAAGATCAAAGGATTCTGATAGTGCATTGATGGTCTTTGGTGTCGTACAGATTCCAGTTTCTATATTATAGATTCCAAC
>JAEORG010000164.1 GCA_016841005.1 Candidatus Thorarchaeota archaeon
ATATTCGTTGGACCAATTCGTTTGCGACAGTTCTGAAGGCATCTATCTTGTTCGTGCCCTTCATCCACTCCATACTTGAATCATCCCTTATTGAGCAGCTCGAATCGTATCCAATTTCATCTTGGCTTCGTCCCCAGCCATTTTTAACCACTCTGAGAGTGTTTCACATATGTACTCATCACAATGAGCGCATGTTTCAACTCCATGTTCACTTGCACATGCTCGAACTGTACATTGACCACACCACTTGAAATGTACTCCACTTTTAGCTTTACATCCATCACAGTTAATGTCTTCAACTGCTAAAGGGAACTCAGGTGTGTCCCACTTCTCTCGCGTTGATGCTCGTAAATCATCATCATTATTGATTGTCGCTAAAAACGCAGGGCACTCTTTGCAATTTATGCCACAGTATGCAAGTTCAGTTGCCATAACCATTGATTAGAACACGAGGTTAAAAACACTCCTCACCGACTCTTTTGGGAGAATGGTTTAATATCCGAAATATCTGAAATCCTCTCGAGGCTCTTAGAAGATGATGAAAAAGCAGCTGATTGTCGGAAGCTCATTGATGATTCTTCTTCTAATGATAATTACTCCTACACACGTAACAGCTCAAGATAGTCTATCATTTTCACTTACACGTAATTTTGGGATTGGTATTGGCAACACGTTGCAGGGCACATTCACGCTCAATGGTGATGGACCAGAAGCAATTATTGGTTTGATTGTTTACTTTAACGGAGTCGAAGTTCATTCAGTAACTGGAAACACAATAAGTTGGCAATTTAACACTGGAGATTATCCCTCGGGTGACACAAACATTACTCTTTATGGATGGGATAACGATGGTATCTCCTACATCGCAATGCAAAATGTATCATTTCTAAGTGATTTTGCAGCGACTGGAATCACAATAGGAATAATAGCTTTAGTTGTTGTACTGATACTCTTCAGGTATGTACCCAAGATTATGGGCCGCGGTAAGAGAAAATCTGAGTAGCAATCTTTCAGATAGTTAGTGAGTCTATTAATCCCAATAGATACTCATCGAGTTCTTTTGGTTTAGAGGTATCTGCAAATGGGGTCATCGCTAGTTCCTCCCTGACTACACCAAGAAGAACACCAGTTTCTCCTCGTGCTATACAATCAATCGCATATGCACCCAACTTAGTTCCTAATATTCTATCCAGGCGTGTTGGATTTCCGCCCCTCTGTATATACCCAAGAACGGAAACTCTACAATCTTCTCCAACCAATTTGGACATCTTTCTACTGATCTCCATCGCATCCCCTTCCTCATCACCTTCTGCTACGATGACAAATGCGAAATTCTTTCCTCGTTTCCTCCCAGCGATTATATCTTCAGCAATCTTCTTGAGATCAGTTTGAGTTTCAGGGACTAGAATTGCTTCTGCACCACATGATATACCTACATTTAATGCAATTGCACCTGAGTGGCGCCCCATTACTTCTATCAGAAAGAATCGGTCAAATGCTTGTGCTGTATCCCTTATCTTGTCAACAGCATCAATTGCATTATTTACCGCAGTGTCAAACCCAATGCTATAATCAGTCCCATAGATGTCATTATCGATCGTACCAGGTAATCCAATCAGTTGACCAGTCCAATATTGTTGGAGCTTCTCTAAGGCCTGCATTGTACCATTCCCACCAATAGCAACCAGTGCATCAAATTCTTCTTCTTCAAGTATACGCGCTGCTTTTTTCTGGCCTTCAGTAGTTCTGAATTCTTTTGACCTACCTGTGGTGAGTAATGTGCCACCTCGATGAATGATATTTGCAACAGAACGAGCTTCCATTTGTACAAACAACTTATCAAGTAAGCCCTGAAGGCCTCCCATAATTCCAACCATTGTATGTCCATGATAAATACCGACCCTTACGAGGGCTCGAATTGCGGCATTCATGCCAGGACTATCGCCACCACTTGTGAGAATTCCTATTTTCATGTTCAAAGGCTTATATCATTCAGATAAATAAGCTAGATGTAATCGAATTCCTTCGGATTCACTCATACCTTCTATAATTAGGATTACTATCAGAAACATCTTGAGGACTGAGTTAGTTCTGAAACGCAAAAAAGTGAAGATAATCTGTCCCAGGTACATCATATCCTAAATCACGTAGGATTAGTGCTAATTGACCACGATGATGATTTGTGTGAAGAACATATTGAAGTAAGAAATCCATGATATCGATACATATGGGATTTTCAGATACATGAGATACTGTGATTTGAC
Organism: Candidatus Thorarchaeota archaeon; assembly: GCA_016841005.1. Next base: position 2,265 of record JAEORG010000164.1, read on the forward strand.
CTTGAGGTATTTGTTGAATCGTTCTGCTTAACTTGTCATCTAATTCTTTCCAACGAAGTAAGAGCTCTGTCATATCAGCTGTTTGAATCCAATCATAGATGCTCCTATCTGAAGACTTCTCTAGGATTAAAAAGCATGTCGCCAAAGCTGCAACAATATGCGAAGAGATGCCCTTGATACTACGTCCAGCAACCTCTTGGTCATACTCATCTTTTTTCAAATCAAGAATTACATCTCGAATTCTGTGATTTGCCCAATATTGGTATTCTGCAAGACTTTTGAAAACCAACAACAGACCTCAGAGTATTGATGATGCTACTATATGATATGGTTTCCTATAGCTGTCAAAGCACTCCTCGTTGACGTAGGTAAATGTAGAAAGGAATCGTAAGTAAGAAACTCACACTTAGAACCACAATAAAGGCTGCCGGATTTTGTTCTAAGGGAAGACCAACATTCATTCCATAAACTGAAGCAACAAGTGTTGGAACACTAACAAGAAGCGATACTGCAGTCAGAGTTTTCATTACAGTATTGAGATTATGTCCAACAATGCTATCGAAGATTTCCATTGCATTGTCAATGAGTTCTCTATAGATCTTGCTGAGTTCTATTTGCTGTTGAAGGTCTACTTCCAACTCCTCAAGTCTGTCCTCATCAAGAATCATCTTCCCGAATCTTTGTACTCTTTTTAGCCCTCGAAGAACTCTCATGTTTCCCTTTAAAGCAGCGTCAACAAATATTGCATCTCGTGATAGTTGGAAGAATTTGTCCATATGCGAACGATAGATATCCGACCTGATCGTTTCTTCAGTTTCCTTAATCGTTTCTTCAATAATATCTAAGACAGTTTCAAATGAGTGAGTGACAATCTCCCATTGATTGTAGATTATCTCACTTGCTGTAGTACTACGTCTAATGAGTGTTCTAAGTCGTTTCTTCCGTATTGGAATAACATCATGTTGCAGAATAATGATATCTCTACCATTTGTGAAAATCCCTATGGGTGACGTTGATTGGTTTCTGTCTGTGATATTTAGATTCATAGGTGCTCGAAGAACAAGCATTGTGAACTTATCTTCAACCTGTATTCTGGGTCGCTCATCCATGTCGAGCAAATCTTGGAGATCCTCAAGATCAACTTCAAATCTGGTTGAGAGTTCACCGAAGAATTCTGGTTGGATACCAATCATATGAATCAGTAGTGGTTCATCTGGGGCGCTCTCAAGGTCTGGATAGCTAATTCCACTCTCTAATGCCATTATCGTAAAGGAATAATCCTTAGACTCACCACTCACTGTTTGTCACCTCACATATGCGTCTGTAAACTCCGGCACACCGAAGTATTTGGCTCGGAATATTACGTTTTTTTTCCGTGCAACAGAGGACTTCGAATTAAGGTCATAAAATTGACCAGAGGAACCCTTTGAATTGCCTTCTAAATTACCACACTTTCAATTTCCACTTTTCGCTTATTAATTGTAAGCGTCTCAGATGGAATCTTCTTTCCACCAAATAACTCTGCTTCAGGTTCTCTCCTATATAGTGCATCCGCAATTCTAGCCATGGCATCTGCTTTCATAATACCTGAACCACTTGCCCCGTTAGCTACCAAAACACCATTCTCATAATACACAAAGGGAATTGCATCAGGTGAATAACAGTATCCACCTGCCCAACTATTAACGGGTCTTGTCGAGGCGAAATCAGGGAAGTAAGCAGAAAGAACTGGAAACATACTATTCTCATAGTAAGCGCTTTCAGGTACAAGATCCTCGTCACTCTGGATATACTTGTAGGCTCGACCAAGTTTGTCTCCACACCCAACCCAGAAACCATGTTCTTGTTTTTGTGGTCTGAAATATACACCTGCGCTGGGTAAGATGATAAAGGGACAAATATCTAAGTCATTGAATCCCTTTGTATTGAGCAATTGCCTTAGTCCTTCATTTTCTTCAGCATGGACAACGAATAGTTGACGCTTCTTACATTTTGTCTTGCTATTCATTCCTATTGGGTCTAGGAGTTCATTAGCCCAAGCACCTGTGGCTAACACAACACACTCAGCTCGAATCTCACCTTTGTCGGTCTTTACTCCTGTCACTTTTTTATCTTGCCAAACGAATGGCTCTCCTGGTAAATCTAGTTTGGGATTGGCTTCTAGTATTAGTGATTCCACGTTGATACCAAACCTTGGTTTAACTTCACTCATCTTCTTGAACTCTTCAAAATAGAATTCAACATAACGAGTTGGATCGAGTACACCGCAGTCACCACCAAAGAGACCGTAACTGACCTCTTTTAAATTCATTAATTCAGCTTCTTCGCTATTAGAAAAATCAACATTTAAACTAGGCATCATCTCTTTGAGTTGCTGTTTGTTGTAGACTTTGTAGTTGATTCCAGATGCTTCCATTCGCTTCATCCACATCTGAACACTTTCGCTATTGAATTGAGATTCGCCCAAGAGCCAGAGGTAACCACATTTCTCGAAAAGGAGCTCATGACCTAATTCTTCTTGAACATGATTAATGAATTTCAATGTCGAATCTGTCAAGAGTTGATTAGTAGATGACGCAAACATGTTACGTACTGCAGCAGCACTCATTGCAGTATTGGCTTGACCTGCAGCAAGATACCTATCCAGAAGTAAGATTTTCTTCTCTGGATTGTTCTTCTGAAGGTAATATGCCGTAGCTACACCTATGATACCAGCACCAACAACAACTATGTCAAAGGTTTCTGAATCACTCATAGTAATCGCCTCTCGAACGGTTGCCGCGAGGAACAGTATGGCCTATAATAGTTTGGTTTCACATCCTGTTTTTGTTCTATATGGAAGCATCGCTATTGTTTCACAGCTAGGATATGGATTGCGAATTAAGGGAGAAATAGACTCGGAATAGAAGATATCATTGTTCTGCGATTTGAGGATAATGCCTGTTGATAAAATCAACCACATCTTGTATGGAACAAGTACCGGCTCTAAGTGCATATTTGATGTGCAAATCATACGTTGGCAGAACACATATCAGGTTTCAATCATGTGCCCTATGGGGGTTAGAGAGTGCCCGGATTAGTAGTGAGAAAGGACAATGGAGACCTGAGATGGTATCCCTTCTTCAAACAGGA
>JAEORG010000165.1 GCA_016841005.1 Candidatus Thorarchaeota archaeon
GCTCTCTATCAATATCAGTCACATTTGACATGAAACCAAGTTGACCAGTAAGCTTTCGTCCCAACATCATAGTGAAGGTTGCTGGAATATCTCCTTCACAACCAGCAGTCGACTCCTGAAGATCATTCAGAAGAGAAAGTGCAAAGCATCCAGATACACTTGTTTCCATTAGTAAACTGAAGCATTCTACTGTGACTGCATTCAAGTTTTCTTTCCGAACAAGCTCTTTTAGAGCATGAGCGACCAATCCAGCCTTTCTAATCTCCTCATCGGATGGAGTGCATGATGTTGATGACTGCTTGAAGGATTCCACATGTTCTGAGGTTCCTGTAAACCCTGTGGATTCAATGAGTGAGTCCAAGGGAAGTTGCTTTATGGTCAGCCCCCACTTTTCATGCACTTTTTCTGAATTGATATCTGATGCAATAAGCCAATATGATGGGTGACCTACGATTCCTAGGGTACTCTCTCTCAGCTCCGTGAGTATCTCTGCAAACTCACACCACTCGTCAATAATATGTATCAAATCAGCTATTGGTGAATGAATTATACTAGCCTGAATACCCTTGCGTTGGAGATAGGAACGAATCTCCATTGCTGCAGGAAGAGAGTTACGAAGATTATAGCTTAGAATTAATACTGGAGTAGAAAGAGAATGCTGCTTAAGGAATTCTGCAACTTCATTCTCTGTACCCCCCGTACCAATAAAGAGGTAGTCCCGGCTGGATACATTTCCAATCTTGAAATTCTTGGGATCGATAATCTGCCCTTTTGATACAGATAGCTTTTCGAGTACTTTTTCCTTGATACCTTCCGGGGAGATTGGAGAAAAGAAAGGAATTATCCGAACATCCATAAAAATGGAGAATGGCAAGTTCTGCTTTATTGTTTTGGTAAGGCTAAAATTAGACTATAGCCAATTACTGCTAGAAAAGTGCGCTTTATTAATAGGTGTCCTTCCGGATGGAGTTTATAGATTGTGAGAGTAGTTCTAGAAGGCGATTCCTATTGGTTGTGACTCCTGTAGGTTATGAAGCATTTCAAGGTAAGAGAAGGAAGACTGTTGTCCTTCTATGTTTCATGCTTTCTTCAGCCATAGTATTCAGTGTATTGGTCTTTGTGGATTCTTTTTCTATGGATTCTTGGGTTTCCAACAATAATGTAGGACCGGTGTCGCTGGTTGCAATAGGAAGTGGCATAGATAATGATGACCACGATATTCTTGAAATAAATGGAATCAGTAAAGCCATAGGAATTCGAGGGTCAATCACCCATCTTGCTGCTAGATCTCAAGGACTTTTGTGGCAAGCGCATACATTTGGACTAGGTTTGCCAGAAGAGTTTGTTGAAGCATTCCCCACAATTTTCACGCTTGTAGATGGTCGTTTTCCATCAAATGCTTCTGAAATAGCAATCTCCCTTCTTATGGCAGATCTGCTCCATGTGGATGTGGGGAACCAAGTCAATTATTCATACAGCTCAACAAATCCATACAACCCTTCCTATCAACCAACGGTTGTCACAGGTATTTTTGCCCATGGGGAGAGAGATCATCAGAATGCATATTACTACACTCGAAGCCATGTTCTTTTCCACGACTCTCTCACATCCTTGATGTCGTTTAGTTATGTCTATGCGGATGTGGATAGAAGCAAAGTAACACCATACGATCCAGCAGGATCTATAAGATTCCTGGATGAGATTGATGAACAGATTCTAGAATTGGATATATTCTATGCACGGGGAGGAAGACCACAATATTCTGTAATTAATTTGTTATCTGATGGTATTGAAAACTATATTGAATATCTTAGTGACCTTCGTTTAACACAGATTCTCCGAAGCGGTGGTGTGATTCTTCTGGAGCTGGCAGTCATCTACCTCGCGGTCAATCATACTTGGAGTGAGAGGGAATACGAGATTAAAATGCTAGTAGCTCGAGGTGCTTCACCGTTCAATGTCGGATTTTCAGTTAACATTGAAATAATTACCCTCGCAGTCTTAGCTATTGTTCCTGGGCTAGCAATTGGAGTTGTTGTCAGTCGCTTTGCAATAGCATCAGACGGATTCTTTTTGATAAATTTCCAAAGAGTATTGACTGAACCACTTCTAATTTCAATGGAGGGTCTTGTCTATTCTATTATTGCAGGAATAATCTTACCACTGATTATCATATCACTGCATCAGATGCGAGGGTTAGTTAAGATCAACATAGATGAGAGTAGAGGAAAGCTTGCTACGATAACTAAGGCTCTCAGTTTTGTTCGAGGTGACGCAGTAATCCTTGTGTTGAGTGTGGCATTTCTCATAGCACTAAACCTAGCAGGGACAGTGGTGACGAGAGATCCTTTTCTCTTCACAATACTTGGTTTCTTACCGTTCACACTTTTCTTCGGAATGACAAGCCTAGCACTCAAAGGATTGAGACGAGGCGCGAATCTATTCTCAAGAGGATTCGGCTATATCGTGGGATATATTCCTGCAGCTGTTGGAATTCGGAGGATAAGTAAGGAAACAGCATCATCTGGACCACTCATCATTGTGCTAGTGTTGGCGATGAGTTTAGGGTGGAACTATGCAATTAATGATGCAACATTGCCATATACAAGAATGAACCAATCGAAGTTTGCAATCGGGGGAGATCTAGCATTCCATCTTGATTCGGATGAATCACCCCA
>JAEORG010000166.1 GCA_016841005.1 Candidatus Thorarchaeota archaeon
AAGATATCTTAGAGTAATGTATCTAACTGGAGCATTTTCAAATACTACAGAATTACCATCAGGTGAAATCAACACCGCAAAGCATCAGAGTCTAGCTCGGAAAATAGGAGAAGAGGGTACTGTTCTCTTAAAAAACGAAGGGAATCTCCTTCCTCTGGAAATTGACAATTTGAAAACAGTAGCTCTTTTAGGACCTAATTTGAAGAGGAAGTTTGGACGTCTGCTATCAGGAGGATCATCAGCAGTTGTACCACCTTATGAGATCACTCCGTTTGAAGGGATGAGGGAGAAACTCAGAAGTAAAGGAAAGATAGTATCTAGACCAGAAGATGCAGAAGTTGCAATTCTTTTCGTGGGTCTAAATCATAGTAAAGGACAGGATTCTGAAACATATGATAGGTCTCAATTGGAATTGCCTGATAGTCAGGTCGAACTTATACAATCCACGGTAGAGAAGAATCCAAACACTGTTGTGGTGATTATCGCTGGAAGTCCTATCGCCATGGATCCATGGTTGGAAAAGGTTCCTGCAGTGCTCCTACCTTGGTATTCAGGAATGGAAGGGGGAAGGGCTATCGCAAACGTCCTATTTGGTGATGTCAATCCATCAGGAAAAATGCCAATTACATTTCCAAAGGTACTTTCTGATTCACCTGCTCATAGTACAGGCAATCCAAGAACCTATCCTGGTGATGAGAACAAGAATGTGTATTATGAAGAACGAATAATGGTTGGATATCGTTGGTTCGATGAGATGGATATCAAACCTCTATTTCCCTTTGGATATGGTCTGAGTTATTCCTCTTTTGAAATCAAAGACATAATGATAAACAAAGTCAGCTTATCTAATGCCACTGACAAAACGATTGTCAATGTTGATGTATCAAATACCAGTGATATACAAGGAGCTCAAGTAATTCAGATTTACACTCATGATATCAAAAGTAGTGTTGTTAGACCACGAAAAGAACTTGTAGGATTCGGTAAGATATTCCTAAATCCAAGCGAAACCAAGAGATTGCCCATTGAAATTCGTGCTAAGGATCTCGCATTCTATGATGTAGATAGTAAAGATTGGATGATTGAAGCTGGTGATTTTGAAATCCAGATAGGTACTTCAAGCAGAAGTATTGACAAGACTGCAACCCTTAGTTTCGACTAGAATTTTAAGAAGGCAATATAAGAGAGTATGTAGAAGTTCTCACCGAGCTGAATCGTGTTGGGTAGGGTTGCAACTTACTTTGGATTTCCACAGGCGAAACCCGATGTTCTAAGGATAGCCAAAATCTTCGCGATATTAGGACCAGTGACAAATGCAGTAATGACAATTTCATCTACATTCTATATTATCTTCGTTGCAGAAGCTTTGGGGAATGGAGATTTCATTGTAGGGATGACACTCGTAGGATTTTTAGTAGTTATACAAATGGCAGTTCAAACAATTATGGACTATCCAACAGGAGTTGTAGGAGACTGGATAGGTCAGAGATACATATTGGCTTCTGCATTCATCACATATGGGATAGCATATTATCTTGTTTCAATCGTTACTTCAGAATCTCCTTTCTTTTTCCTAATGATAATCTACGCTCTTACAGGGTTTGCAGCCTCACAACAGAGTGGTGCTTTGGGCGCTTGGTTTGATAACAATTACCGAATCGCCAATCCAGGAGATACTCAGAGAAAACAGTATGGCGTGTTCCGTGGAAAACTTAGCATGTTGTTTTGGTTCTCAAATGTTTTGATCATAATTCCGGGAGGCATCTTGGCTGTATGGATCTCCCGTGCATGGGTGTTTCAGCTTCAAGCAACACTTTGTATTCTCTTGGCTGTTGTATCGTTCATATTGATACATGATTTACCGGGTGTTGCAGAAACAAAACAAGCTCGTCCGACATTGGATGAATACCTCTCTCTACTACGAGAAGGACTTGCATTTCTCAATAGCGGGCCTTTCGTTAGATACTTGCTATTAGGAAACATGTTGATTACAAGTGTCATTACTGTGTGGGGAAACCTTGTGATATTTCCAGTATATTATCAATATCTTGTATCGGATACAGCAGTCGCGGCTATGCGTACTATAGTTATGATTCCTCTTGTAATCTATGCTGAACGATCTGGTGTTTGGGCGAAACGCTTTGAACCAAGAAAATGGATTCCTCGGATGGCTTTCATTCAAACAGCAGGCGCGGTGTTCTTCTGGGTGTTTTCTATCATTCTATTTGTATTTCCACCACCTTCCCTGATTTCACCAATGTTTGAGATCATGTTTCCTGGAACTGACATCCTTGTTCTAGCAGTTCCGAGCGATGCGCTTATCCCTGTATTCCTTATGATGGCAACGTTCTTCATTTTCGGCATAACCTATTCCATTATTGGGGTGTTATTCTCTCAAGTTTTCATTGATGCAATTCCTAATCGTGTGAGAAATGGTGTATATTCGCTTTTCCCAACAATCATCCTATTACTATCTATTCCGCAGATATCGTTCTTTGGATGGTTGATTCCTATAGGAGGGCTTTCACTAACACTCATCCTAATGGGTCTTGTATCCACAGTAGGAGTGATTTTACTTGCAAAAGCATTCATCCACTATGAAATGCAGATTGAAGAAATTGTTCCACTGGATGATGACATAATATTAGATGAGAATCTTGAGTAATCTAACATTCAGTTAATTCGACAATGGTACCAGTATCTGAGGGAAGACCTTTCGGATTTAGAGAAACTACACTTATCGCAATCGCCACAGGATGTTTGAGAGGCTGTTTCCAGTTTCGCTTTTTATCATTCTTCTGGGACTCGATATCTTCTATGATTGAATGAAGGTTGCTATGGAGAATCCCGACATTTTCAAGATCTTCAACACGAAATGCAAGAAACTTGGATACGACCGCGCAACATCCATCCTCACTTGGTTCATTTGCCTTCTTTAGGATAAGTTGGGATGTTTGTTGATTCAGCGTATAAGGTAGAGATTCAATACTCGACACCCATTCTTTAACCAGATCAGATTTACCGATAGATTTTGCATATTCTGCTATTTTCTTTGTGTAAATGTTCTTTGCTGTGTCCATGATATTTTTCGATATATAATAGTGTAAACTATAGCGCTTGTCATCAACAAGTTTCACATCTTCTTTCTTCAAAATACCAGCATCTGACAATTTCGCCAAGTTTCGAAACATTGTGGCTTTACTCTGACCTGTGACCTCACGAAGCTCTGCAGGAGTTGTTTTCCCAAAGAGCATTAAATAGGAGTATATCATCAAGCAAGACTCCAAGTTCATTACCTGGAGTATGTCTTCCATTTGCTTGATTTTACTTTCAAGTTTTGATTCAGATTTTGAGGAAGAAATGACGAATCACCTCATTGAACTAAACCTATCTCACATACGAGCCAATTAAAGCATTCGTCATTCCTTACTCACATCAATTTTGCTGATCTTGTTGAATGAAAGCAATTTTCTTATTCGGATAATCAATTATCAATTCAACATCTTTCAGGAATGGATATCCAATAATGCCATCCTTTATAGCTAAACCACGGGGACTAACAACCTTGAGATCTATGACTGCAAGTATAGGATTTTCTTGTGTTTGCGATCCCGCTCTAAACTCTGCTGCTTGAACTGCATAACCAGGCGCAAATCCTCCTATTCCTTGACACCCGCCAACACATCCATCTGAAACATCATCTTCAGAATCTGATGTAAGAGATTTTATCTGAAGGTTACCAATCTTATTCTCTTCAGAAAAACCAAGGTGTTCTGCGACCTGGGGAGAAATGACTGTCCCACCAGAACCGGTATCAACAACCAAATTAAAGGGTCCCAGACCGTTGATATATGAAGGGACTGTGACTAAATGAGTGTCTTCAGCGTACTCAAAGTCTGTCCACTGAATTCCATCATCTTGTGATTCTTTCCCATTTCTCTTTTCCAACATCATATTCTTTGTTCTATAGTCCACATGAAGCGTGAAATGTTTCAAAAATGAATGACCTACTACACCTGGGGTGAAACACCCTAAAGTTGAATCAAAATCAATAACGAGAACTTCTTCATCTTCAACCCTTTCAGATCCTAATTGGAAGCTATCAAGTTTAGCAAATTTTACATCGATTTTGCCGCCACCTACACCAGCTGCAAGGGCATTTTCGACCTTATATGGTTCAATTCCAAGCTCTTCAGCTAGTTTTGGAGAAATAGTGGTTGCTGTTGCCCCAGTATCCAGAGTGAATGTGTATGGACCCTTTCCGTTCACGTAAACAGGTACATGTGGATGTCCAGAGCCTTGACCAATGTCAAACGGTATTTTCATTTTTTATCAATCCTATCTCATAAATGAGATATATTATTATACTTATCTCATTTGTGAGATATATTAATCTTATCATCAGTGCTTGATTGTGATTGAAACGCTTGTTTATCATTATCTTAGGCTTGTCATGGATTAATAAGTTGAAAAAACAAGACATATGATATGGCATTTTCAAAGACACCTCTAAAGGGAAAATCAGTTTCAGATCTCTCATTTCTTACGGGGCGTTGGAGAGGTAATGTCGGAAACGATATTGTCGAAGAATATTGGCTACCTGTATTGGATGATAAGATGGCGGGAATATTTCGCTGGACAAAGGATAGAGAGATCAACATCTACGAGATTATTGGCCTGTCTATGGTGGGTGATGAACTTCACATGTTCTTGCGGCATTTCGACAGAGAATTCACAGCGTGGGAAGAGAAAGACAAACCTCTTTGTTTCGTTGTAACAGAATTATCGAGTACCGATGTTGTATTTGTTGATAAAGACAATCCAGAGAAAGGATTTCTACGTTATTCCCTCAAAGATGATACTAACCTTGAATTCTTGTCTTATGAGCAAAATGGAGAGATTCAGTTTAAACTAGAATTTAGAAAGATGTAGAATGCAAAATGATTCTTTTCGAAAAAGAAGGATCGCTACATCCAATAAAATACGTCGTAAGGATCAGGGTTTGAGTAGCCAAGTTTCTCAGCAAGTTTTATAGATGCTGGATTGGCGGCATCCCAGTGCGGAACCATCCCATTAGAGAGCCCTTCTTCAATTAGTGCAGCGCATACTACCGTTGCATACCCCTTTCTTCGAATTTCTGGATTGTCTAAGGTCATAACTTGAATCTCAAAATCGTTTACAAACGGAAACGCGGTGTAAGCCACACTAACCGTTATGTTGTTATTAAGAATACAGAAACCAATGGAATTCTTTAGAAAATCATCATACGACTTGAAGAAGAATAGAATTGAGCTCCAATAGGCCTTATCAGAGTTCTCGATAATCGGCAAATCAATCTTTTCCAATTTGCAATCATTGTTCAGCTGAGTCTTTAGTTGCCTTATGAATTCAATATCCAGAGTTTCATGTGACATCCTTGTTCTTCGAAGTGTCTGAGTTCGTTTTCCCCATTGCTTTCTGATGAGATTCCCCCAGCTTGAATCAGGCGGGATAATAATGGTAAGAGGAAGAATCGATTTGATTAGAGGGATTGCATTATCGGAGTCACTATCTCCTGCGACAAATCCGATTTGAGAAAAGGTGTAAAGTGCAACAGTCGGGTTGTTTTTTGAATCAACTATCATCTTCCCTTTTCGAAGCTGTATCCAATCGCAGAGCAAATTACGTGCACGTTTGTGGTCATCAAATATCTTGAGGAATTTGGTGAACTCATCAGGAGCAATTTTTGATAACATTATCAGACTACAACAATCAGACATGTAGATAAGAATTCTCAGTCTAGTCTCAAAATGGCATATAGACACTGCTTTTGTGCAGCTGTTTAAGTATCAAAGACACATATTCTTTGCAGAGAAACATCTCAGATTCAATAGGAGGAATTCTATTTGCCTGGACATGCGATTCGAGAGAATCTTATTGCAACTACACTTGTAATGCTCTTTCTTTGCATGTTTATCCTTTCACCTCGAGTATCTGCAGGGAATTCAAAAGAATGGACTCGTGATGAAAACCCAGTACCTGGACCAGATATGCCTAAGTGGGTAGTACAACCTCAAAACCAGACAGTTGAATATGGTGATGCATTTGAATGTGTTGTAAATATAACAAATGGCCTAGGATACTGGTGGTTCGTAAGTGATACCCTCCATTTTCGCATTACTGCTTCTCCAGCTTCGGATCATGCATATATCCATAGTAATGGAGTCCTTGGGATAGGAGTATATTATCTCAGAATAACAGTCTGGGACCAATCATATGATAGACTAGAAGCAGAAATTTGGATAACTGTCGATGATACGATTTATCCAGAAGTCACAGGACCAGATGATATTGAATATACACAGGGGGAGGTAAACCACAGTCTTACTTGGGTCGCGTACGATGCGAATCCTTACTACTATGTTATTACGAAGAGTGGCAGTAGTATTGAGGAAGGAGATTGGTTAGAACAGCATCAGACATTTACTCTGAATCTTGGATTCTTACCATCTGGTGTTTACATCTATAGGTTGACAGTTTGGGACCACGGTAATAACTCGATGATGGCAAGTGCAGTGGTACATGTACGTAGTAATGCATCATCTGAAGATAGTGAAACATCAAACATATACGAGAGAACCGGAGAGGCAGAAAAGATATACTATGTCGAGAAACCTGATGTGCTCTTCATTGAATTCTTTGCAATTGTAATCTTAAGCGGATTAACAAGTTTAGTAGCAATATCAGCAATTGCAACCAAGAAACATGAATTTGGTTTTGATTAAAATTAATTAATCAGGTAAGGGTTTGTTAGTATATCTTGATATATTATTAGCAAACCATTGCGGTACACGAGCCTCATCTACTTTATCTGAGAATGGCATGTAAGGCTTGATATCAATAACAGGGGTTCCATCAATTGCATCTATCTGATCCAGATAGATTCTTTTCATCTGATCATCAACTCGTTCGATTCTAACCACTGTTAGGCCGACAGGAGTCGGTCGAGCTGGAGACCTGCTTGCAAAGACGCCAGATAATTCTGCACCTTCTACTGGTGGATAATCCCTCAGATGTGCTCGGTGTTCTGCATTATCTCTTTCATGAATCCACCATAGCACAATAATGTGAGAGAATTTGTCAAGTTGTAATGCTCCAGGCCAATATCTTTCATCAATGTCTATGAAAATTGTGTCCGCATCGGGTTTTCTAATGTATCCAATAGTTGTTGCATGATAGCTCATTCTGATACCCTCCTAAGTCCATTTGATAGGCCCAGCTCTGACACTTCTTAATGTCACAGCCAATTCTCCGATGTGATGCTGTGTATGTCTTAAGAGGTAAAGCATTTTGTGATAAATACTCTCAAACCAGTAGAATCCGTCTTTTCTAAATAGCGCATCTATAGACACAGTGGATAAGAAAGTCGTTAATTTCTCTTCCATTTCTGATAGATACTCTCTAACTAGGTTTTTCGAGATTAGAGGTAGAATATCTTTCTCTACATCTTTCACATTATCCCAGTTGTAACCAGCCCTTCCACCAAACACCATGCTCTCATAATCGTCCCTAACATAGAAATCCATCGTTTCGATGAGGTGGTAAAGAGTCGTCGAATAAAACCAAGAGCCTACAGATTTTGCCCACATATCCTCAGGAACATGTTCAATCGCATCTCTAATCATCTTCCAGCTAGCCTCGAATTGATTCAAAAGCTGTTCTGCAGTTATATTGCTTTCAGATATCAAGATGAACCACTCAATCCAACTGCATATACATTTGGATTTATGAATGTGTCAGTTTCGAAAATCCTAATCCCGTTGATATCGTAATCAACGGGATTATAGGTCATACAATTTTGAGTGAGAATGGATCCTTAAGAGGAGCAGGAGCATCGCTTGTCATACTATATCGATCGCGAGTTGAGTTACAATCCAACTTGAATGGATTTTCACAGTATCTCTCAATACAAGTTGACATGAATTTCACCTCATTCTTTGGATTTAGTTTCAGATTCCTTTGCACTTGATGCTTTAGATGATGATCCACAACAGCTGCTCTGAACGGTTTGAGGATTATCATCTTCGCTTTCTGTTTTATTAGCTAGATTATCATACGCATCCTTTACTGCGTGTTTGATCTCTTCAGAAGACATTTCATCAACATTTTTCGCCATTTCAAGACACCTATTGGATGTCCAATTATCGGACACCCAATATTGGTTATCAGATACATTTAAGTGTATTGAAAAGAGTAGCCCTTGTATGAACGAAGCTCCGAATGAGCCCGAATGCTGTCCGCCAGATTGTTGCGATATGAGAGGGTTTCTTACGTTTCAGATTCTATGGGAGCTACGAGAAGGGCCGTTAAATGGTCAGCAGATTGCAGATCGTATTTGGAAGAGAAGAGGGGGAAACCGTCCAACACCCGGGACAATCTATCCAGCTTTGAAAGATTTAGATGAACGTGGACTGATTGAAGGTAGTAAGTCGGGTAATCAGAAGATTTACAACTTAACAAAAGAAGGACAATCGGGGCTTGAGGATGCTGCTCGATATTTCTATCAAGCTTTTGGAGATATTGTTGAAGAATCAAAGAAAATCTACGTCCGTATTGGAAATTGTGATTGTTAGAAGACATCTTTGATATTAAGCTATTATTTGTACTCAAGAGAGGAAATGTGTTTGAGAAGAGCGATGAACATTATTCCTGTAATAAAAGAATCCATGCGAATCAAGGTGCCTGTCCCTGAAATCCACAGACGCCACTAAGAGGCATGCTTATTTTGAATTCGTAACTGAATAGAATCGGTGCCTTCAATGAGGATAAAGGCAGTTTTACGAGATTCAGAAATCCTAGGATTAGAGCCAGGTACTATCGAGAGGATAGTTACAACGGCGATGAAAAATATTGATCGAGTTATAAGCCTCTCAAGTCTAATGAAAGTAATGGGATTAGGTTTCACAGAAAGAACAAAGATGCTTGATGCTCTATCAAATCAGAATCTCCATATCTGGTTGGCAAAAGATGCTCAACAAGATATTGTTTTCCTGACAAAAGAAAAAATTCCTGAGGAACTTGAAACAATGGGATACCAATGGCAGTAAATATTATTCATCTGTCACCGTTAGTATCTCTGTTATTTTCATAAGAAGCGATTTTGGTAATTTTCTCTCATCGTAGTTGTATTGGTTTTTAACTTCACCAATCTCTGCAACTACTCTATGTATATCCTCACCAATATCATTAGAAAATTCGTCACTAGCACAATTTATGACTGTATCACAATTAATCATCTTTGTAAGTACTGAATACTGTTCAGCCAGATTCTCAAGATATCCAATAAGTCTTGAGAGATCATCAGGGTCATCAGTAAGTTCTGAAGCTAGATCATCTTCCTGCATTTCAAGGACATACTTGAGAGCATCATATGCAGCCAGTTCTTGAGGATAATCTGAAATATGGTTCCTACCAAGATTCAATGCCTCATCTACACGATCTGAATCATACAGGAGTCTTGAATAGTCATCAAGTACAATATGACCATGAGGATACTTCTCTAGGTACGCTTTGAATAGCTCTTCAGCGTCTTCAGTTCTCAGAGAATTTCCCATAAGATTTCCTAATGCTGAAGTAGCTCGCTCGTGAGACGGGTCAGTGGCTAATACTTCTTTGAGGATGGACTCAGACCGTTGATCAAAACCACGTCTAGATAGGATTATTGCAAGCTCCGTTTTCAAATCCAGATTTTTTGGTTTGGATTTTAGTGCTTCTCGAATTATTTCTTCAGCTTCCTTCTCTTCACAAAGCGTACAGAGTTCCTCAGCTCTCTCGATAATTCTGTTGATGTCTTCAGACATTTATCCTCGATTAAGAATCATCATTCTCCCTTAAGAGTATGAGGTGAAATTTGCAGTTTCCACCACTAATATGTGGAAAAATGTAGGCAATTATTGCAGACGCCTTTTTATGATATACAGGTAATTTACTCGAGGGTACTGACGATGTTAAAATTATACAACACCATATCACGTTCAAAGGAAGAATTCATACCACTAGATGAAAAGAGTGTAAGGATGTATGTCTGTGGTCCGACGGTTTATGATTATCCCCATATCGGAAATGCGAGGTCGTTCGCTGCATTTGACACAATAAGACGCTATCTCGAATATAAGGGATATCGTGTCTTTTACGTAACCAACTTCACGGACATCGATGATAAGATGATTAATAGGGCAAGAGAAGAGGGAATTCCTATTCTTGAACTTGCAGCTAAATTCATCGCCGAGTACCTAGTCATTGCCAACCAGCTGAACCTCAAACCTGCATCGGTCAATCCCAGAGCAACTGAGCACATCGATGACATTATTGAGATGGTTGGACTAATCATTAAGAACGGTGTGGGATATGAGGTCGATGGTGATGTCTACTTTGATGTCAGTGAATGGAAGAACTATGGCGTGTTGTCAAAGATATCGACGGAGGACCTCGAAGCAGGAGCTCGCGTTGATATTGATGATAAGAAGCAGGACCCACGTGACTTCGCACTCTGGAAGGCTGAGAAACCAGAAGAACCTGCATGGGACAGCCCATGGGGCAAGGGTCGACCAGGCTGGCATGCTGAATGTTCGGTGATGGGTACATCATATCTCGGCTTGCCATTCGATATCCCTGGAGGAGGAGTAGACCTAATCTTCCCCCACCATGAGAATGAGATTGCCCAGTCATCCGCAGCTTATGGCATAGAAACCCCTGTGAAGTACTGGATGCACAACGGGTTCTTGACTATCGACTCAGAGAAGATGGCAAAGTCTGCAGGGAACTTCTTCACAGCTCGAGAGGTATTGGATAACTATGATCATCAGGCAGTGCGTTTCTATCTTGTGTCTGGACAATACAGGCAACCAATGGACTACAATGCAACGGCACTCCAACAGGCAACACAGAGTCTTGAAAGAATCAAGAATGCTGTAGAAGTGCTACGCGGTAGAATCCTAATCCTTGAGAGATCTGGTGGGCGTACATCAGATGCCGATGGGAAAATGAAGGATGCAATTGTGAAGCTAAGAGAAACTTTCGAGAGAGAGATGGATGATGACTTTAATACTCCAGGAGCTCTCGCAGAGATCTTTACCTTTGTCAAGAGTATCAACACACTGACTCCTGAAGTTGGTGGTGCAGCAGTTCTTAGGGAAGCACTAGCGGTGCTGTCTGAACTTGTAGGAATTCTTGGCATTGATTTGGAGAAATCTGCAAGTGCAGGAGCTGATTCTGCAGAATCACTTGAACGTATCAAGGGGATGGCTGAGCTCCTACTTGAGCTAAGAGAGAATGCAAGAAAAGCCAAGGACTGGACTACATCTGATATGATTCGAAACCGTCTCGTTGAGCTAGGAATAACAGTTACAGATACAAAGGATGGCCCCACGTGGAAGATGGGTTAGCCAGACCAAACCACGGAAAAAATATGTAGAAGGGAGGTGTCCAATTTGGGCACCTCTATCAAAGCCTCTTTTACGACATAAGACATGACTTTATCTAATAATTGAAAATATCAAAAAACACTGGTTGCTAGAGACATGAAGGGTATCATAGTATTTGACGAAGCAAGCATTCCACTAGCATCAGTTGGTTTTGAAGAGTTAGAGATGAGTTCAGGTCTCTTCACCTCATTCATGTCTGCAATGCAATCTTTCGCCTGTGGTATCTCAGGGGGAGAAGTTAAAGAACTAGAGTACGGTACAATCAAAATGATTCTTGGTAAAGCGAATAAGAATCATGTTATCACTATCCACTCTAGTATGGATAAGGATGCTAATTGGAACCACGATTTAGTCATTGAGTTAATAGAAGAACGAAATTTCAACCTTGATGATAATTTCCTTGCACTTCTACAAGAACTATTGACCGATGATGCTATTTCTGCACAGGAAGCAAGATATGGTATTCAGTCTCTTTGGAAGGAATAAGGAAGGATACTGGCACGAAGCTGGTATCTTAGTGAATCTGATTCTTCACATTGATAAGAAGACCCGGATCATCTAATACATACACTCGAGGATTATCAATACCAGATTCTTTAACGAATCTATCAACTAAATCACGAAGTAAACGTTGACTGTCCTCTGCCTCTTTTGGATTACACGCTTCCATGCGATAGACTCCACGAAGCTCAGCAGGGTCTAATTCTGTTACAACTTTGATATTACCCTCTGCAACATCAAG
>JAEORG010000167.1 GCA_016841005.1 Candidatus Thorarchaeota archaeon
TAGGAATCTGGACTGGTGTGAAGGTTGCTGCTGATCCTGGTTCAAGAAAGGATGTTGGCGCTGTAACGGTGGCGTTGTTCATCTATGCGTTACCGATCTTCTGGCTCGGTATGATGCTACTGATGACGTTCTCGTTCTATTTGCCGTCGGTCACAAATGACCTAATCTCCTTTCCACTAGATGGAACAATTGAACCCAAGATATGGACGGCGTATAAGAACGATCCACTCGGTGCGCTCATCATTGCTGGGGATATTCTTCACCATCTCATCCTACCAATGATTGCATTGGGAGTTGGTGGCTATGGTGGATACTTCCTCTATATGAGAAATAACCTCATCGATGTCATGACAGAGGATTATATTCTCACGGCAAGAGCGAAGGGTCTGGATGAGAACCAGGTACTCTACAAGCACGGTCTGAAGAATGCAATGTTACCAATGGTGACTATTATCGCAATGACGTTTGGATTTCTCATAAACGGAGCAACGCTGACAGAAACGGTGTTCAACTGGTATGGTCTTGGGCGGTATATCTTCGATAGCCTGTTCATCCTTGACTATCCAGTAGTCCAAGCTATCTTCATGATCATTGCAATTACAGCAATTCTGGCTAACTTTGTTGCTGATCTATTATACGGAGTACTAGATCCCAGAATCAAGTACGGATAATCACAGAATATTTCAAATGGAACAGCCCTTCGGGGCTTTCCTAAATTTCTTTTGCATATCATTTGTTGATGTCTAATTCTTTGTTTCAAATAACTCATAATTGCATCACAATCACTACATAGCATTCTTCGAATCGAAATACACAATCAGGAACTTTGATAAAGCAATCATTGTTCGCCAGTGCACCGCATCCCCATTAGCAATTATTGCGATAATATCTATGAAGGGTGGTCATGATGTCTGAAAAAAAGAAGACGCACTGGACTGACAGCAATTGGTACATCGGTATAACTAGCTTCTGGAAGGAGTTTCGCAGACATAAAGAAGGACTTCTTGGACTTCTCATATTGGGATTCTATATTATTATGGCAATCGGAGCTCCTGCACTCGCTACACATGATCCATCTCCAAATAACAAGGTTGCACCAAGTTTTCTTGCTCCATCTTGGATGGCAACTTTCGATCCTCAAGGCGTTGTTACTTCTCAGGTAATTCAAGATCCCTATTGGACAGTTAGCCCGAACTATGTTATTGAAGGAAATCACCCAAGTCAATTTTCTGTTACACATGGGGACGCGGATAGTACGTATGGGTCTTCCTATACAAACATAACATGGGAATATGTTGCGGGTGAAGGTATCAACTTCACTGAAGATCCAGAAGAGCAACTACCTGATGCTGCTGATTTCGCTTATATAACTCAGAAATTCAATTGGACATATGAGAACTTACCAAGTGACGTTAATGTGACCTTGGTATTTGGTACCACCATGACAGGCGATTTCGGAGAATATGCAGTCGGAGGGCTAATGTTCAAGGTATATATCTGGCTGATAGATTCCTCAGGTAATTGGAGACGTATCTACCAATCAAACCCTCCATATTCAGAGAGTCAAATCTCGCGTAGGATAGACCTTAGCTATTTTGATACGGCTGCTGGTTGGAGAGGCATGATTGAAAATGCTACAGGATATCAAGAAGATCCTTTGGACGAACTAACCGTAGCTGTTGGACTCGCTCCAACATCGAACTTCCAGAGTTTCCTTGGAACGAATCCATGGCTAAACTACACCGGAAGCGTCACAATTACAGTTACCAAATTGGAAGTAATGGCCTATGGGGACTATTATGGTATCTTAGGAACAACCGATAAAGGCGCAGATGCATGGAGTCAACTAGTCTATGGAACTAGGATTTCCCTAATGATTGGTATTCTTGCTACTGCATTGTCAACAGTCGTTGGTGTAATTGTTGGAATGACTGCAGGGTACTTTGGGGGAAAAACAGATGAGATCCTGATGCGAGTCGTTGATTTCCTTTTAGTGATTCCTGGTTTACCTCTAATGATGGTTCTAGCAGCTTTCCTTGGTCCAAGCATCGAGAATATCATTGTAGTCATCTCAATCCTAGGTTGGACTGGAACATCAAGATTGATACGATCACAAGTGATGGCTGAGAAGAACAAGGCCTACGTTGAATCCGCACGTGCTATTGGGGCATCTGACACATATATCATATATCGCCATATACTTCCCAATGTAACTCCTATACTCTTTGCTGACATCACACTTGGAGTTGTAGGAGCTATCCTTTCAGAGTCTGGTCTAGCTTTCCTCGGATTAACTGATCCCAGTCAACCAAGTTGGGGCAGAATGCTTTCTGATGCTCAAGGCACAGGAGGATTTACTGCTGGCGCATGGTGGGTAGTTATTTTCCCAGGAATGATGATTACGGTTCTATCGCTCGCATTCACCTTTGTTGGACACACTCTTGATCAGGTGCTGAATCCAAGACTGCGAGAAAGGTAACGATCATGAAAGAGAGAGGTGAAATAAATCCACCTCTCCATTTTCTTTCTCATTGAGGAGTGGTTCGAGTAGGAAAACCAATTACTGAACTATGTGCAAAATCGCAAATAGTGACTTCTCTGACAACACAATGCTTTTATTATGTTTCGTCGCTCGAATATCATCCGATTCGACTCGGAAAGGAGATAGAGAGAATAATGGCTAGCAGTCGTGCTAAAAGAGCGCTTGCTGTATCCCTCGTCATGGCTTTTATGTTGATGGCCGTTTCTCCAATCTTCTCCGCTGCACAATCTACAGTGCCCGGCGGATTGAAGAACGGACCATACGTTGACACACTTTTGTTCAACGTCATTACCCAAGACGATCAGCAAGTTCTCGCACTGCAGAACGATGACATCGACCTTATCGGTGATATGGTCGATCCAGCCTTCCTCGACACCCTCACAGAAGCTGAGGATATCGATGTTGAAAGCGTTCTGAGAAACGGATATGGTTATGTTGTTATTAACACAGCCAAATATCCATTCAATATAACAGATTTCCGAAGAGCACTTGCTTTTGCTCTTGACAAGGAATACATATCAGATGTCGTATGGGATGGTCTTTCATCACCACAGGACAGCTGCGTTGCACAGGTTAATCCCTTCTCAATTGAAGGTCTATTACCCTACACATACTACGAGGCAAATGTTGAACTCGGTAATGATATGTTAGATGCAGCTCACTTTGATGATATTGATGAAGATGGTATCAGAGAAGCACCCGATGGTAGTGAGTTCTCTGTACTCGTTGAGTGTGCTCAGTCCTCAGACATTGCTATTGAGGTCGGCCAACAGGTCGCAGCAGCACTCACAGCTTTGGACATTGAAGCAGTTTCAACTCCAACAGACTTCTACGAGTACTTGAACAGACTATACTTCCACGGTGACTTTGACATGGTATTCCTAGGTAGCTCCTTCACCAACTTCGATGTTGATTGGCTTGCCTATGAATTCTGGTCAGAGTACGCAGATGAGCCCTACTGGAACTTCCCCAACTTCCGCAATGCAACCTACGATAGCTGGAGAGATCAACTCCTCCATGCAACAGACTATGATGATGTCTACGAGGCTGCAATAGAGATGCAGAGGATTTGGGTACATGCTTCCCCAATGATCATCTGTTATGAGAACGTCCTCCTATCAGCATACAGGACTGATAAGTTCGAAGGATACATCAATGATGTTAGCGATGGTGTGCCTGGTTGGTGGACCAACTACAAGGTTCACTTGAAGGACGCCCTCGGTGGTCCATTTGGTGGAGAATTCCGCTGGAGTAACGCACTTGATCTTGACTCATTCAACTTCATGGTAAGCTCTTCAGCCTACACAGCAAACGTCTTGAACCAGCTTTATGACAGTCTTATTACCCAAGACCCCGAAGGTAACGATGTCATGTGGCTCGCTGAGACCTACGAAGCTGAGACCAATGACGACAACCCAGCTGTACCTGATGGATACACGAGATTCACCTTCCAGATGATTCAGAACGCAACCTGGACAGATGGAATGCCTCTAACAGCTGAGGATGTTGCATTCTCATTGAACTACTTCCGTGATGCACCTGGTAATCCATATGGTGCTGATCTAAGTGAGATGACTGCAGCATACGCTCCAACACCATACACTCTAATCGTTGAGTTTAGAACAGAGTCCTATTGGCACTTGCATACAGTTGGTTACAAGCCAGTAATTCCAAAGCACATCTTCCAAGATATTGGTCTTGACGGATGGAACCTCTGGAACCCTGACCCAACAAGCGAGACAATGGTTACTTCTGGACCATTCAACGTATCTGACTATGTTGCTGGTGAGTTCTGTGAGCTGACCTACAACCCGAACTACTACTACGGTCTTGATAGAGGTGACACCACTGGTGGTGGCGGCGAAACTCCACTTGGCGACCTCACATTAGCTATTGTGGCTGGCGCAGTTGGTGCAGCAGTTGTCATCTTAGTCGGTGGATACGTCCTCATGCGACAGAGATAGTACTAGTTTAAGGGGACAACTGTCCCCTTCCCCCTTTCTTTTTTCGATAACTAACTTTTTGCGTTTCAATCTATCATCAATTTGATATCTTGCGGTAGACTCTAGGCTTTTAATAGAATAATCTAGAAGATGGAAATGTGAAAAGCATGGAATTCAAGCGAATACAGATTGTCATGATTTTTATTTCTGCCATACCCTTACTCCTGGGTTCAGGAATTGCAGCCTTGGTCTTAGACACCTCAATTATTGGAGAGCTTTTGGGACGTGCAGAAGGTTACACTATACTCGATCTTGCACTCCAAACAATCATATCGACCACAATGGGTGTGCTTGTAGTGCTAGCATTGTTTACTGTAATGAAACGTAGAGGTAAAACTGCGAAAAGGTTAATGATTGCCTTTGTTGTTTCACCAATTCTTTACTTTGTTTCTGTATTCCTTGGAGAGGCATTTCTCCTAATTCTGTTTAAAGGCTCAACAGACTTCTTCCAAGGATTGATCTCAATGCTTTCTTTGGGTGTAGCCATGCTTTCCCTTGTAATGATTCTAATGGATGCCTTTCCTGCGAATTTGAAGAACATCTTTGTAGCTTTCTATGGTAGTATCTTTGGTATCTTTCTTGGCCTTACGATGGTCACAGCTACAATGTTCGTTCTCATTGTTTCACTCATAATTGAAGACTTCTTCCTGACAAAGCATTCCCCTATTGCAGATGCATCTGTTATGTCCGGCCGAATCGGCGAAGATCCCTTTGATTATACACGAATAAAATCTGAATCAATAACAGTTGGGGTGGGAGATTTTGTGGCCTTCTCGCTTCTTTCAGCTCATGCTTTTGTATTCTTTCCAATCTATGTTTGGGCTATGTCAATGTTACTAGCTCTAACAGGAATTTGCATCAATATACTAGTGTTAGCCAAAGAGGATGAAATTCTACCAGGGATTCCTGTTCCTGCATTCTTGGCAATCATACCATGGATTATTCACGTAGTGTCATACACCATATTTACAATATAATTTGAAATGATGCGCGAAGCGTAACTAAGATATCTTAAATAAACTAGGAAATGAGTGAGGAAATATGATTTCAGACACCAAGCCCCAGAATATTATCATTGTTATCACAATGATTGTTGGGATAATTAGCGGTATAGGTCTTGTAAATAGCGCGTCCATTTATGGAGGAAGCTATACCATGATCAGATACTTGGAGATAGATCTTGTAGATGTCCAAGTTGACAATTTAGATCCCAATAATATTACAGTTAATCCTTCTATTTCCATGTTTTTCAACGTATATGCTCCACCTGGGGCTGAAGGAGATGCAAGAATTAAAGATTTCACAGCAGAAATATACGTGAATGGTGACAAAATGAATTACGCCAACTTTCGGAAGAGTATTCCTCTTGATTACAGAGATCTTTATCCAGGATATAATCACACATATGGTATAGGATCCACGCTCTTGTCAGAATTGGACAAACAAGTGCTCATTGATGCGTACAATTCTGGAGAATGGGTAATCAGTATTCAGCTAACATTATTCTATAGGGTATTCGATTCAGTCGGTGATTCTGTGCGAATTATAGCGTATAGCTGGAATGAAGCTCCCTCTGGCCTTCCATATTAACTGTTGGAGAGGATTTTCTTCAATGTTGAAATCCTCTCAACACTTAGTGGGTTCACACCTAGGATTTCAGATAATTCCAGAGATAACATATCGAGATAGAATATCAGGTGCAATATTTCCTCCACTTCTGAATCTGCATGCAGTCGTAGATGTTCGCATCTTTGTACTTCCTTTCCGTATATCTGTGAAGTTGCTTCTATCCTCTCCGATAGTCTATCACTTTCGGTCATACTTCTAATGAAAATTGGAAGCAGTTTTATCGAATCAAAATGTGCGATACTCTCAATCTCATTATGATTTGCCTCTGGAAGAATGGAATAGAAGGCCGCAGATTTTGCATTCTCATTAACTTGACATTTTGCACGATAAGCAACTCCTTCTGTGAAACTCGCCCCAATAAACAATGGAACTTTGTCTTCTAAGAGCTTAGCCAATTCTCTGGGAGTTTTTGTATACGTACTCCACATATTTTGGTATTTCAAAAGGTTATGACCGATATTCTGCAGATTAGATTCTTGCAACTTGAGTATTGTTTCCAGAATTCGTAATAGAACCGAAAAAAGGATGGGTAATGCTGCTCGAGGTTGAAATCCTGTAGGTAATCTTACAGTGTACTTATCATCAATCAGTGATGATAGCTGCCCTCCAGATGAAATACCTAAGATTCTACAATTACGGCCAATCGCTTCCTTTACCGCTGACAGTGTTTCCTCAGTATTTCCTGAATAACTCGTAGCAATAACAATCCATTGAGAATCCACAAAGAATGGAAGATGGTAATCTTGTATGCATATCAGAGGCTTAATGGATTTCTTGAGAAGTAGGTTTCTAGATAGTCTTCCTGCTATGGCAGAACCTCCCATTCCAAGTAGGCATATTCCTGAGAAATCCTCATTGGAGTAATCCTTCAGAACATCAAGAAATTCCTGTGATAATTCGATCTTTCCGAGTAAAATGGGGAAGGATGTAATCATACTTCTCATGCTCGATAAATCGGTTTCATTGAGTTTCATGCCGAAAACCTGTCAGTGTAAAGCAAATACTTGGCTAAATTGATTTCTCTTTCATTCGCCTGCTGTTACTGCGATTCAATGTTTTATGTTATAGTGTTGTTCCCGCTAACTCTATCAATACATCTCCTAGAACAGGAATAAGAAGACTAATACGCTGGTATAACACGACCAAATCCAAGTGTGGGATGTTCCATGGGCTTAATGAGAACAGCTGCTGTAAAAGGTATAATTCCTTCAGGGAACAAGGTTTCTGAGCTTAGAGATAACCTAATGCGTCTAATGACTGCAACTGCTACTGTAATGGAAGAACGCTTTGGGCAAGAGGGGCTTGATGCAATTTCAGAGGTTTTTCGAAGGCTTGGTGCAGAAGATGCTGAGACAATGAAAAAACGTCTTGGTTTAGGTTCTACCTTGAAAGATGCGTTAGATGCGTGGGTTGTAATAGGACATGTAATGGGATCTAAGATTGAAACAAATTGGATTTCTAATAATAGGGTCGAAACCGATCACCCCTTCTGTCCCCAACACGCTGCATTCCTTAAATCAGGAAAGCTATATTGTGAGTCAGTATGTTACCCATATGTTGAGGCTGTTGCTACAGGTATTGCGACTGGGGCAAAAATGGAAGTTCCAAAGCATGCGTCAAATACAGAAGCATGCACAAAGGCGATTGTGATTTCCAATGAATGATTAGGTTGTGAATGTTTGCACGTGAATCTTGAATGTGCTAATTATTCATTGGATGCCATCTACCACGAAGGTACCAGAGATAACAAAAGTGGCGTTCTTTTGCTTCATCCACATCCTCTGTACGGTGGCGATATGTACAACTCTGTCATAGTCGCGGTGGAAGACAAACTACAGAATCTGGGCTTTGCCACATTCAAGATAAACTTCAGAGGAGCTGGGTCCTCAGGTAGCTATGATGGTCCTACAGGAGCTGTTGAGGATGCAAAATACGCGTTTAGATTTATGAGTGAAGAACTCAACTTGGATTCAATCGGCATAGTTGGATACTCTTTTGGTGCATCTGTAGCACTATCCCTGGCGATAGCCCAAAATCCTGCATTTCTTGTTACACTTAGCGCATCTTTAGACATCATGGTTCAAACCGATATTTCCAAAGAGGACCTAAAGAGAATAGGATGCCCATGCTTAGTTTTTCATGGAGCTGATGATGATGTTGTCCCTCTTAGCAATGCACAGGAGTTGGCTAAAATTCTTGGTCCTGACTCAACTCTTAGTATCCTAGAATACGAGGGACATTTTTACAGAAATTCCCTTAGTGAAGTTTTAGCAATACTTCAGATGTTTCTGGCTAAGATTGTGCACAAGCATCACCGAACGGCTAGGCTTAAGTAGATGTGAAAA
>JAEORG010000168.1 GCA_016841005.1 Candidatus Thorarchaeota archaeon
GTCTCCAATCGCCCATGTTTGGATCAGTATCCAACATCATATTAATCTCAGTAGCTTTCTTATCCGATCCGGGGAGATCCGACTTATTCACTGCAAAGATATCAGCTATCTCCATAATCCCAGATTTTATAGCTTGGATGTCATCCCCACTTCCAGGCATATCTGTAACGATTACTGTATGAGCAATCTCGATTACTTCGACCTCTGATTGCCCTGCACCAACCGTTTCTACAATAATTATGTCTTTTCCAAAAGCATCTATTGCACGGACTGCATCTGAAGTAGCTCTTGCTAGTCCGCCAAGATGCCCGCGTGTTCCCATACTTCTGACAAATACTTCCTTATCGAGACTATGCTCTTGCATCCGAATTCTATCACCTAGAAGTGCGCCGCCTGAGAATGGACTTGAAGGATCAACACAGATGATACCAACTGATTTATTCCTTGTACGGTATTCTGATGTGATTCTGGTTACTAGAGTACTTTTTCCAGATCCAGGTGGACCTGTAATCCCAATTACCCTTGCCTTACCAGTCTTTGTATATAATAGACTTAGAATATCAGTGGCTAAAGGATCCTCATCCTCAATCAACGTAATAAGCCGTGCTAGAACGCGTCTTTTGCCACTGAGAACACCCTCAGCGAGCTCTTCAGCAGACACCTCAGAATCCTCACGTTATTCAGACTATTTCTTAACATTCGCTTTGATATAGTCGACAATTTCCTGAAGTTGAGTACCAGGTCCGAAAATCTCAGAAATCCCTGCTTCTTTAAGTTGAGGAATATCGTCCTGAGGAATAATCCCTCCAGCTACAACGAGAATATCTCCTGCTCCTTCTTCTCGAAGAAGTTCCATTACTCTAGGAAAAATTGCATTGTGTGCGCCGCTTAAGATACTTAATCCTATAACATCCACGGCTTCATCGATTGCAGCTCTGGCAATCATCTCAGGAGTTTGACGCAATCCAGTATAGATGACTTCCATCCCAGCATCACGAAGCGCACGGGCAACCACTTTCGCTCCACGGTCATGACCATCTAATCCTGGTTTTGCAACAAGTACACGAATTTTACTCGATGGACTCAAGTACACACCTCTGCCTGTTACTGACTCGTCGAATCTCTATGCTGTGATATAAAGGCTTTCGATACGCGATTTTTCATTATTCTTCAATGATATGAACGGTATTCTCCCTTCCATCTTTGAAACGTCGTACTAAACCTCTCTCTTCTAATGCTGTAAGTATCAGGCTGACTTTAGCCTGGGACATATTGAGGTCTCTATAGAGATCCTTCTGAGGACATGCACCACCCTTTTCTCTAATTGCGTCCATGACCTCTTCTTCTTCCGATGTGATTCCAACAATACGGACTCTACCCATTTCGCGAAGCTTAGAGATTATCCGTGGCCCAAAGAACCCAAGAAGCAAACCAACTCCTAAGAAGGCGATACTCACTACTGCCAATTCAGCAAATTCAAGTCCTACAGTATTAGTTGATGATAATGCATCCTGATATCTAACAATGAACACCTTTTCTTGGCCTGATTGAAGGAAGTCAATATACCACGAAAATGCTATTGAGAGGCCATCTGTAAAATTGGACGAGGCTTGTGGGAAAATAGGAGTAACTGACTGTTGAGATAAACTGGATCCAGGTGGAAGTATAACACTGAGTGTGAAATTAGAATAAGTTGAAAGTGGGCGCACATAGAATATGAAATCAGAAAGTATTGCATCACCTTGAAGGTTTAATCCGGACTCAGTCTGCAAGTCAGTCATGTGTAGATTAAGTTGAATCCACAGAGATTCACCAGCATCAAGTGGAGTGTCAAGTTGAACAATTACTATTGAATAGCGTTCTTGAATATTCAGTGTCGCTGGATTAGCGATATTGTCAACAAGAGTTGCATCTAGATATACTTGAACGGAATCTATTCTCACACTGATTGTAGATACAGAATCCAAACCCTGATTTAATACATGAGATCTAAATGTGACAGTTGTTGTACCATTTGAATTCATCTTCGCAGTAATAAAAACTGGATCAAACAATAAGCTATCAGATTGAAGCACAACATTAGCATGAGACGGAACGGCAAATGGAATGACGAGAAGAATAGTGAGTATTAGAGAAAATTGAGATTGCCGTTGCATACTATTAGCGACTCCAGTCGTTGTTTTAGCTATGTCTGTTTCAATATTTCACGATATTCAACATAAAAAAATGGATTGGTAGTGAGCTTCGGAGTAAACTCACTACCAAAGTAATTACTTCCTTCTCATTAACACTATGATTATTGCTAAGACACCTACAATCCCGATTCCCAACAAGAATAGGTAGTCAATATTAGTGGAAGAAGGAGGAGCTTGAGATTCGTACAATCCGATTGATGGATCATGTAGGAGAGTCCCTCCATCAAAATGTGGATATGCAAGATACACAGAGAGGCCCATCCCTATTGGAACATATGATGCTGTCACGTTTACAGCTTCGGTTTCTCCACCAGGCCATGTAATCGTTGCTGTATCCACCCACTTGAAGAACCCACTGACATCTCCAGTTCCAGAGGCCACAAAATCAATCTGCTGTACATTGGTGTTATTCATTCTTTGGAAATGAGTTTCGTTTCCACCAGGTGTTGTCCAATTCGTGTTTGAATTACATGTGACATTTCTAAATTGTTCCCTTGTTTGATACATATACTGCATCATATTTTGAGGATTGCTTGCTAAATCTTCTCGAAGAAGAGCCTCAACTGCAACACTGGTGTCTTCAGATGAGAATGGAAAATTCCCAATTTCGATATCCATCTTAAGTTCTGACGCAGCATCTACAATATATGTAGCCTGTACACCATGATCATCAGTGACATTTCCTTGATAATCACTGAGATAGATGTGTGCCCAGATTTGCATTGTTACATCTTCAAAACGAGTTACGGAATCATTACCTGGAAAATCTCTGTGACCCATACCTGGCATTCCAGGCATACCTGGCATTCCTTGGTCCCCTCCACCAGTGATTGAACCACCTTTCGTGTATTTCAACCATACTTCTGTAGTCACTCCATCTTCTGTGACGGTGCCGGTTTGGACGGTCCATTCATAGGAAGCAAGAGGTGCATGATATAGAATTTCATCTGATTGAAACGCTGTATCGTTATTCAGGTCCTCAAACTCAATCAAGGTAATGTATTGGGCAAGGAACTTTGCATAGGACCCATTGTCATCATTAGCAAACCAGAAATGGAACATTGGCATTTCACCGCTTGCCATAATTGTAATGACATCTGTGTTTATCCAGACTGATCCCTCGCTATCACGTTCTGGATTAGGCATCATGTGTCCTGGTCCCTCCATATGCCCTTGTGCACTTGCAGTGATGACCACAGGTTGCACTAGGAAGAGGGCAAGTAAAATTGTTAGAAAGACTGTTCGCGATTGTATCAATATTAGTCGCCTATTTCTTGAACTGGGACTTCTATATATAATGACAATTTTATGACACAGGTATTTCATCACCCAACGGAGCGTTATGAGCTCCGTATGAAGCGAAAGAGCGTTTATGGAACCTTTGAATAGTTTTCTAGGAATTCGATGGATGAGCTGGAGTTTATTTGCTCTCATGTTAAAAGCTACATGGGGATATGAGAGAAAATGTCAGCCGCGAAAGAAGATTATACTGAGTACGATTGGTTTGGGGAAGCTCGAATACGAGAAACACAAGGTGACTTGAATGGTGCTTTGGAAGCATTTGCTGAGTCAATCAAGCTGAATCCTGGATTTGTAAAAGCTTGGTACTATAAAGCACTCTTGCATTATGAACTTGGTCAGAAGGATAAGGCATTAGAATGTGCCAAAAAAGTCTTGGAGTTAAAACCAACTTGGGAGAAATATATCAGAAAGAATTTGCCAGACCTTGATCTCTAAATGTCGAATTCTATCTGAGTGCATCAGAAGATTCAGGAAAGAGTAGAACATATACAGCCTGATTTAGAGTCATGATGCTACGATCAACCCACTCCATGACCATTTCCACATTCTCTTTCGATGATATTTGAGATAGTGCAGTAAGAGTAGCAGGTCTACAATCTTCAAGTTCAAGAAGCTCTTCGATTGTTCGAACCATTATCATCTGACGAGCGTCTAGACTTGTCTGTGTCAACCAATACAACACATTATTCTTTACTTCATCTGAAACACCACTATCAGCTGCCACCGAGTCTATCGTTCCAGACACACGAGACTTTGTTTCACTATCCTGAAGTTCTTGAAGCTCATCTTTGATTAGAGTAACAATTGCTACAGTATTTTCAGGGCAGGTTTTTAGCATATCAACTAGATCTGAGCGAGCCTTCATTGGTCCATCCATTTCTTCATTACCGCTCAATAGACTCGAGTCTCCTTTTCTGCTCTTGTTCCAGTAGACTTGTTTTCTCACCGGCTAATAACCCTTGTTCGGAGGTAATATAATTTGTATAGATTATATGAATTTCTTGAGCTCCGCAACAGATGCAACGACCATGAGAGGACGAGAGGATTCTGAGTACTTGTCAATCATCCTATCAAGATCGCCACCACGGTTGTTTACCCATATGGCATCAATACCTAATTTTGTAGCACCAACAATATCTGCAAAGTATTCATCACCAATGAAAAGTGTCTCACGAACGCCATAACCCAAACAGTTCAAAGCATGTTGAAATGGTTCAGGGCTTGGTTTAAAGGCATGAACGACAGCTCCGTCTACAGTACACTTGAAGTAATCAATAAGATTGAGTTTTGAGAGAATCAATTCAAGATGCTTCTCAAAGCTGTTCGTAACAACACCGAGTTTCACATCCAGATTCTGTAATTCTTTCAGGATTTCCTCAACGCCAGGAAATATGGTTGAATTCTCAACATGAAGCCATCTGAATAGTCTAGTTGCTTCTTCAATCAAACCTGAATCGACTTCTAGACTCATAGTTTTCAAAGATTCCTGAATGGCTCGCTTGACAATATCGTAGGGCGTCCGATATTCAGCGCCATCGACAATCTCCTTGATTCCCCTCCTGTAGTTTATTACTAAGTGATTGAGATACTCTTTCGCAATCGAATCAACATCATCTGTGATTTTTCCTAGTAACCACATGGATGCCTTCAAGGGATAGTTTTGAGTATCTGTAAGGGTGGAATCCAAATCAAAGATTATCGCCTTGTAGCGGCTTAATCTGAAGCCACTTTCTACCAGTGTTAGCCACCTTTTCCGAGATAGATTCCTTTTGGATCTAGTTTATGCATGATATCAATCTGTTCCTGTGTTGGTTCAAGAGTTGTTGGAACATCATCTGGCACTATCAAATCAAACATGATATTTTCAAGAACATCATTTACTGCATAACCCGGATGTACAGACATCAAGCGAATCCTCAGGCTTTCGGGATCGAAGTTAAATTGGCACATATCAGTGATGACTACTTCTGGACCATTCCCAACAAGGGACCATTTCTTTCGCGAACCAGGTCCTTCGAGGTGACCGGGGCTAGTCATATAATCCAGTTTTTTGACAAACTTTCGTTTATCATGAGCCATCATAATAATGAGCCGCTTAGCTGATGATGCAATGTCATTTCCTCCACCACTACCTGGTAGTTTCACTTTTGGAGTTTCATACGGACCGATGTAACTTGTATTGAGATTTCCATACTCATCAATCTGTGCTGCTCCTAGGAAGCCAACATCAATCCTTCCTCCTTGTAATAGGAATCCGAGGGTTTCAATAAGTCCAATTGCTGCAGAACACCCAAGATAGTAACGAGTGTCAGCAACCGAAAGAGGAACCTCTGCAGGTCGAGCATCAATGAACCCTGCTTCAGAAATGAGATTAGAATGAGGTGCGTGAGTTTCTTTTGCAAGCAATGCAGCTAAGAGAGGCATACCAGTACCTCCGAAGACGTTTTCTCCATCTCGAACGTGACTTGATGCACACGCAATAAGGAATTCAGTCTTAGTATATTCAACCATGATTAGTACCCCCGTGGTTTCTGCGCAAGTAGCTGGTTCAATCGACTCTCTCCGATAAGCTTGAGATATTCATCATGATTCTCAACACCTATGATGTATTCATCCAAGTATTCTTGCCAGGTCTCTTCTGTTTGTGTTGCTTTGTGGAATAGCATGAGATGTTCTAGGTCGTAGTCATAGTAATTATGGCACATCATGGGATGTGCTGCAAAAGGTAACTTCACTATGTAGTCCACATACATTGCAGGTATCTTCGTTTGATCAGGATGGGTCCTTACTTCTTTCTCGTCAATAATCTCTTCAGCGAGGACTATCAACTTCTTTCCACAGCGTGAACCTTCAATATCCTCTCCCACAATTCCATCAATCTGAGCATTTCCGGTTTTATCAACACGTTGAATATGTACAATGCTAAAATCTGGATTCACAGAAGGCACTAGGGTGATTTTATCGCCTGTGAACGGGCAGTCTATAACTTTGAGTTTACCTTCACCGCGATAGCGTCGAAGGTTCACCATGTCGGTCCCCATCATGCTTCGAAGCGGCATAAATGGAACGTTGAGGGAGCCCCCAAGAAATCTAAGTGCCATCGCTAAATTTGTGTAGTCCTCAACCTCGAGCTTCCCCTCTGAAACTCGACGTCTGATATTATTAGAGAGACCTAATGCTTCTATTGCTGAAAATGCAATCTCATATCGCGACGCAACACCAGCCCCAGCCATAATCTCAAGGTCAACCTCAGACCCACATGTGTATACTGTGATGTTTCGTTTCTTCTGTCTAACGAGTTCATGAGAAAGGGCAATGGGAGCCCGTTGATACCCGAATCCGCCCCAGAAGAGACCGGAACCGTCAGAAATCTTCCTGACAGCTTCTTCGAGAGTTATCTGCTTGTCATATACTTCTGGCTCTGCCATTTATTACACCCATATTGAAAGTTCTCAACTTAGGCTTGTTGCCGCAACATTCCACTCTGCCTTTTATGTTTGACCATGTATAGATTTGATAATACTATAGAAATAAAGGGAAGATAGATTCAACATAATCTATGTCCGATGAAACAAAGCATCCAGCTCTTTCTCCAACAGGACTTCTTGGACTGTTTGCGCCGTTGGTTGCATTAGTATGTATTGCGATTGCAATCTCTCTTGCCCCATTTTGGACTTGGGATGGTAATGCTCTTAGCGATCTTGGCCATTGGTTTAGAACAGATATCGGTCCAAATCCATCGATACGTGCATTTGTGTTCTGCTTCGGACTTATTACCACCGGAGTTCTAATGTTTTATTTCACAGTTTGGTTCTTTCGTAAGCTCAATGATACAATAACAAAGATTGGACTCCTACCATTCTTCTCAGCAATCATCTTCTTGATTTTGATAGGAGTGATAGCAGAAAACTTTGAAGGGCACTATGAGGTCTCAGTTGGATTCTTCTTCAGTTTTCCATGGGCGATGTGGATTGTTGGTCTTGGCCTCTTCAGATACAAACACCTCTGGTGGTTTGCTATCATCTCTATGATATTACCATTCTT
This sequence comes from Candidatus Thorarchaeota archaeon, assembly GCA_016841005.1. The sequence continues at coordinate 7,542 of JAEORG010000168.1, forward strand.
CTGTATCTATATGTGGACGGGTTGGTATGGAGGTCTCTTCCCCTTCTGGACAGGAAACGCAATACCAGAAATTCTGACTGCATTAACTGCAATTGGATGGCTTTGGATAACGTGGTTCCTTTTCTATAAGAACAAATTAGATCCAATAATGTCAACATGATTAGGTGAACTCCATGGAGAGAAAAATCATCATTGGACTGTTGGGTCCAGTAATTGTTACCGTGTGCGTTTTATTTGCAGTACTGCTAGCACCAAGTTTTGATTGGGGGAGCGATGCACTAAGTGACTTGGGACATTGGTTTCGGACTGATATAGGACCTAATCCGGAAATTCGGGCTTTTGCTTTCAATAGTGGTCTTGTCATTGGAGGTTGCATGATAGTATTTTATTTCCTTAGTCTGGCTCAAGAAACAACATTCCTTCCTTCGAAAATTGCATTTCTTGGACCTATATCAACAGGATTGTTTCTCGTAGGAGTAGGAATTTTTTCAGAGAATATTCCTTTCGGACATATGATTTCTGCGCTTGGATTCTTTTTCTCCATCCCTATATCAGCGGCCCTGTTAGGCATTACATGGGTCATAGTAAAAGAAGTCAGGCTCTATGGTATAGTCATTCTAGTTATTGCATTCTTGGTGGTCGCATTGTTTCGCCCATGGACAAGTTTAGCAATTTTAGAATTCACATTATCCTTTATCGCATGGATTGAATTTTGGTTTATTATCGCACTTGATGCAAAAGGACACCTTGAAGTCTTGAAGAAAAATTGAGTTCAACGTAATAGGTATTTGGAAAAGATTTGAACCGGAGAATGATTACGTTACGAAATATTGTATTGGGTTTTAGTTAAATTGTGGAAAAAGTAATCAGAGACTCCTAAAACAACCATTTTAGCTTTCAAATGTCTTTTATAAGGAGATTTTCTTTTCGCGAGCAAGTTCAGAGGGTGTATTTGCCATGCGACGCAATGCAAAACTTATAGCGATGATAATTTTCTGTCTTTTTGGTGTGGGTGTATTTGGAGCGTATGAGTCACTGGCTCGAATAGGTGCAACCTCTGAATGCGGTGGTTGTCACACCAACACAGGTGTACTTACGTTAACATCTAATGCTTCAGGAACTGTGGAAGCTATAGTAGGACAGAAGTTTTGGTTGCTTGTCGATGCAGGAGGATATACTGGAGGAGATAATCTATTTGCAATTAGCATGCAACCAGATTGGGCGGATAATGCAGAATTTGGGGTAGTACCAACAGAGATTCAGGACGGCGGTCTGGGAGATTTAGACCCTACAACAGATGCGATTCAAGCACTTTTTGACTTCACACCTCAATCGGAGGGAAATTACACGATTCGGATATGGACTGCATCAGATGGTCTCTATGGAACTGTGTTAGATGTAGAGGTTGAGGTTATTTTTATTGATTCAGAACCACCCACAATAAACAGCCCTGAGGATATCGAAATATCAATGGGAGACCCTGGTGCAAGTATTACATGGACACCAGAAGATGCCACTCCAGATAGATATGAGGTGTTAGATCAGGGATTGCTTTTTGAAAACGATACATGGGACGGGTCACCAATAACTGTTCAGTTGGACACACTCACATTGGGAGTTCATAACCTCACAATCACAGTATGGGATGTAGATAACAGATCAATATCAGATACCGTGTTCGTTACTGTTGTAGATGATGCACCTCCCTCAATTGATGGCCCTGGAGATTTAGACATAACATTGGGAACAACGGGGAATACCATTGTTTGGGATCCTAAAGATCCTTCCCCAGCAAGCTATGAGATTTTCAAAGACCAAGTATCTATCAAGACTGGAATATGGAATTCGTCTTTAGAAACTATTACACAGAATATTGATGGATTAGCATGGGGGCAGTATAATTACACATTGTTGGTTACTGATGAGGACGAGATGACAGCTACAGATACAGTCATAGTGACCGTTGGAGATTTTACGACACCAACTGTTACAAGCCCAGCAGATATCGAATACACCGTAGGGAGTACTGGCTATTCCTTCACATGGACCCTCTATGATGATCATCCAGTAAGTTATACTGTCTACTTTGACGGAATGGTCAATAGAACTGGTGCTTGGAACTCAACAGGAGAGACTATCACTGTTGATGCAGATGATCACTCAGTGGAATATTATAACTACACCATTTTACTCACTGATCTAGGTGAAAATCAGGCTGTAGATTCTGTATTTGTTAGAGTTAATGATCCGACACTACCCACTCTTGACCATCCACCTGATCAATACATTGCAGAGTTTTCAACAGGGTACACTATATACTGGCACCCCTATGATGCACAGATGGGAGATAGAAGCTTCAATGTTTACAGAGATGATGAGATTGTTAGATCAGGTAAATGGCCTGGTTCAAACACGAATATTTGGGCCAATCTTGATGGACTCGGGTTGGGGAGTTATAACTATACATGCGAGATTTGGGACAATAACAACAATTATGCCTACGATACAGTGTGGGTCTATGTGCTGGATGATACGGATCCAATCTTGAGTTCGGAAGAGGATGTGCTCTATCCCGAAGGTGATACAGGAACGTATACTATATCATGGACAGGGACTGATGCTCATCCAATGTCATATGAGATATTTCTAGATGACGTTCTTGTCAAATCAGGCGATTGGAACTCAAGTGCGGAACAAATTGAATATGATGCAGGAGGACTTCCTTATGGAGTTCATACTCTGACCCTTGATCTTGTGGATGTTGGAAGCAATGAGGTGTCAGATTCCGTAACAATAACAGTCTTTGATGGAACAGAACCGACTATCAGTGATCAAGTTGATGTTCTACTCGTAGAAGGAGGAAGTGGAACCATTCTTAGTTGGAATGGTACTGACTTGCATCCCGCATTATACACAATCTATTTCCAAGATGGGATTTTACAGACCGGAAACTGGAATACAACAGACGACATCATAGAAATCGGTGTGACTGGATTTGAGTTTGGAATATACAATTATACAGTGATCTTGACCGATGAAGGGGCAAATACTGCAGTTGATCAGGCAATAATCACTGTGATAGACAGTACCTTACCACAAATTGATTCCCCGGCTGATGTTTCATATTCGCAAGGAGAAACAGGGAATTATGTCAACTGGACAGGAACAGACCTCCATCCATCAACATACGAAGTCTTCATCGACGAAATACTGAGTTTAACTGGTGCGTGGAGTACTAGTCCAGAAACCTTCTCGATACCTGTTGACGGTCTAACAACAGGAGTGCATCAGGTCACAATGATAATCTACGACCTAAGTGGTAATTCAGTAAGTGATTCTGTCACAGTTACTGTAATCGATAGAACAGCACCATTCATCAACGCGCCAGAGGATATCGAATATACCGCTGGGAGAGTTGGTAATTATTTCATTTGGTCAGTAACTGATTCCAACCCAAAGGAGTATACAATCTACCTCGAAGGAGCTATCCTCACCTCAGGGACATTGAATGATACATCAGAATCAGTGATTGTATTTGTAGACGGACTATCAGTCGGAATTCATAACTACACACTAGTTGCCTCCGATTTGATAGGCAATTCTGCAGTGGATACAGTCATCGTTACCGTTAATGCAGGTACAGATACAAGTACAACAGGAACCACAAGTACATCAACTGGAAGTACAAACACCACAGGAGGAACTGATGCGCCACCTGATGGACCCGCCCCAGCTTCATTAAGTAGTCTTGTCATTGCACTGACATATGTAGGATGTATTGCAGGAGCTCTAATCGTAGCAGAATTCTATAGAAGAAGAGCGACATGAATTCTTAACCGAATAGAAATTGCCAGATGAAATCAAGAAATACAAAGAAAATAATCAGGAATATAACACAACAACAGATTGCTCCACCTCCTGTTTGTGGAACATCCTCGCCAGAAACTACAAAGTCCTGTCGAGGGGAGGTGCCACTAAATTGACGCATTGGGCGATATCCCCGACCTTCATCAGGTAAGGAGAAGCTTCCAAAATCAGGCATAAATTCAAAGACTCCACCACAGTTTGTACATTGAATATACATAGTAGAAGTCTCGCCCTCAGGAACTGCAACAACTTGTTCAGCCTGACAATAAGGGCAGGTAGCATCTTGAGGCATACTTGGATGTATAATTAACTGCGTATAGCCTTTTGTGTAGATGACGTTTGATCTTTGACAATCAGATTCTATCTTCTTCTCCAAACCATTTGAAGAATTAGATTGATTCATCTTGCAGA
>JAEORG010000169.1 GCA_016841005.1 Candidatus Thorarchaeota archaeon
CATATTGATTCAATTCTCAATGATGCATTTTCAAATCACGAGTTAGCCTATGCTGGTGTAATTGATGCAAGTGGAATGATGGTTGCAGGAAATATACCCGAAAATCATCTTTCTTTAATTCAGGAGGAACTGATTCGTGAGGCTGTCAAGCCATCAACAGACATAGTTCCCATGGCATACAACGTGTTAGGCTATGAGGTACAAATTCTTCGAGTCCATTCGCTAACCGTAATTGCAGCCCCACACAAAGACGGAAGTAGGGTTGCAGCAAAAACAGCTGCAAGCGAGATTGGCCAGAGTCTTAGTGAGTCATTTTCATAATCTGATATAACATCTATAAGCATTGGATTAGAAAGTGACATGAAAGATAATGAAACCCACAGATGCAATTTCTAAGGCTGAAAAAATAATCGAGAATGCCATATGGGAGTCTGAGGAGAAACAGGACTGGGAATGGGAGCTTGAAGAATACAGAAAGGCAACAGAGATTTTAACAGGACTTAAAGAATTGTCTAGCGAGATTGAATTAGATAGAAAACGAGTACTTGCGTTTTGTCTGATGAGAATAGATGAAGCGCTTGTTAAATTAGACCGAACAGAAGGCGCTGTCCGCAGAGCACAAGAATCGCTTGATTTGGCAACTCAATCAGGTGACTCTGTACAGATAGCTCGATCAAAACTTGCTCTCGGGATACGTCTAATGAAAGAAGGTGACCTTACTGAGGCAGAGTCGCATTTCGGAGAAATAATCAAAGATGGGTTAGATAGTGATGAATCAGAGATGAAACAAGTTGTTGGATGGACTCTGTTAGTTCGCGCTAATATCCTAAAGGGAAAAAGTCTCTACAATCAAGCACTCATTGTTGCGCAAGATGCTGCTGGTGTTCTTTCTGGCATCAACAATTATGCAGGATTATCACAAGTATATTCTTTGATATCAAAATTACACTATGATATCGGGAATCCAGATGACGCAGAGGCTTCTCTAGAGATGAGTAAATCCTTTGCTGAGAAAGCCAAGAAACATCGTCAATAAGGAACCATCCTACGAAAGACAAAAGTAGGCCATCTTTAGACCGTCAATCTGAAATCCAGAGGTTATTGACATGCGTATTATCGGTATTTGTGGGTCTCCTAAAAAAGAAAAGTCGAACACGCGTTTTCTATTACAAAAGGCTCTTGATGCTGCTTCAGATGTTCTATCTGATGGAGCCACCAAATTGGAATCAACTCAACTACTTCCGCTCAGTGATTATGAAATTCGTCATTGCACGGGTTGCGATTCCTGTGTGAGGAAAAAACCATGCCCTGAGAGTTCTCATGACGATATGCCAAAATTGGAAGAAAAACTGTTACAGGCTGATGGCATCATTATTGCAGCACCTTCATATTTCACGTCTGTTCCTGGAATCCTCAAAGACTTCATTGATCGGTCTCGCTACATGAAGATGCAGGAACATCAATTGAAGGACAAGTTCTTTGGTGCCATAACGTATGCTGGGCTTCGGTATGGTGGTCAAGAGCATGTCATAGATTATCTCAATCGATACGCATTAACCCAAGGAATGATTGTAATTGGGTCCTTAGGTAGTCCTGTCAAGGATGGAACTTTCGGGTCTGGTGCACTACAGACTGATGAAGGTAGTTGGAGATCTGCTACAGATGATGAATTAGCCATTAGAGGAAGTCAGAAACTTGGTCAACGAATGGCTGAGCTAATCAAGCGTTTTGAATGATTTGAGGTTCGATTAATGGTCAAACCAAAGACGGCAGGAAGAATACAAGTCTACACTGGAAATGGAAAAGGTAAGACCACCTGTGCCTTGGGAGCAGGACTCAGAGCAGCAGGTCATGGCCTTGAGGTAATCGTCATTTCTTTCATGAAAGCCAAAGTAGCTTGGCGAGGTGATGGAGATGATGTCAATTATGGAGAATTCCGAGCAGCAGAAAATATCCCGAACTTAACCATTATTCCAATGGGTCGAGAATCATGGGTTGACAAGAAAAATCCTGACCCAATAGATATCAAGATGGCTCAAGATGGTCTTGAGTTAGCTCATGAAATTCTGAGAGATTCGAGATGTGATGTGCTAATCCTTGATGAAATCAATGTTGCAGTTGAATGGAATCTCATCACCCTTGAAAAACAATTGGAGTTAATATCCTTACGACCACCCCATATTGAACTGATTATGACTGGTCGTTATGCCAGAGATGAAGTCATTGAAGTTGCAGATTTAGTAACAGAAATGAGGGAAATCAAGCACTATTACACGAAGGAAAAATCTTCTGCAAGAAAAGGATTCGAATTCTAATTCTAAATGGGTGAATCGAACATTTAATATTCGAACACTGAAGGAGCTTCTACATACATCTATTGGAGTTGCTTGCGATGGGAGCAGATAAGGCCGAGAAAACGAATAGCGTTAGCGAAAGTTCTGAGTATCTTGAGGGGCTTGCAAAGGAGAAGACCGACTGGGAAGATGAAACTCTTAAAACTCATCAAGCAAAACATCCAGACCGTTCAGTTGAATTCATGACAGTTTCAAGCAAGCCTATCGCTAGATTGTACACACCTCTTGATATACCTGATTTTGATTATTCAAAGGACTTGGGGTTTCCAAGTCAGTATCCATATACTCGTGGTGTTCAACCTACGATGTACAGAGGCCGACTCTGGACCATGCGCCAGTTTGCAGGAATGGGTAACGCTGAAGAATCCAACAAGCGGTACAAATTCTTACTCGCGAACGGTCAAACTGGCATCAGCGTCGCTTTTCACCTGCCAACACTATTTGGTCGAGATTCTGATCACCCATTCTCACTGGGCGAAGTAGGTAAACTGGGAGTGGCTGTTGATACTCTGAAAGATATGGAGATTTTATTTGATGGAATTCCTCTGGATAAAGTTACTACATCAATGACCATCAATGCACCAGCATCAATACTCCTCTCAATGTATATGGTTGCCGCACAGAAGCAAGGTGTATCATCAGACAAAATTGGCGGCACAATTCAGAATGATATTTTGAAAGAGTATATGGCTCAGAAGAGCTGGATTTATCCTCCCCAACAGTCAATGCGCCTAATTACCGATATAATGGAATATGCAGCAAAGAACATCCCGCGTTGGAACACTATCTCAATATCTGGATATCATATACGAGAAGCTGGTTCTACAGCTGCACAAGAATTAGCCTTTACATTGGCGAATGGAATGGCCTATGTTCAAGCTGGGATAGATGCCGGACAAGACGTTGATACCTTTGCGCCACGTCTCTCATTCTTTTTCAATGCACATAATGACATCTTTGAAGAGGTTGCTAAGTACAGAGCTGCCAGAAGAATCTGGGCTCGAGAAATGAAGGAGCGATTTAAGGCTAAGAAGAAGAGATCTCTTTGGATGCGTTTCCACACACAAACTGCAGGTTGTTCACTGACTGCGCAACAACCAATGGTAAATGTCGTAAGGACAGCATATCAAGCATTAGCTGCAGTATTAGGTGGAACTCAATCATTACATACCAACTCAATGGACGAAGCACTTTGTCTTCCAACGGAAGATGCTGTTCGTATTGCCTTACGTACTCAGCAGGTATTAGCTCATGAGAGTGGTGTTGTTAACACGATTGATCCCCTTGCAGGTTCGTATTATGTTGAAGCACTGACAAACGAACTTGAGGAAGAAGCATACAAGTACTTTGACCAGTTTGATGCTCTTGGTGGTGTCATTCCTGCAATAGAGAAAGGATTTCCACAGCGTGAGATTGCAGAAGCATCCTATAGATATCAAAGAGAGATTGAAAACAAGAAACGCATTATTGTTGGAGTGAATGATTTCGTACTTGAAGGCGAAGACCTCACTATTCCAGTTCTCAAAATAGATCCATATGTCGAACGTCGGCAAGTTGAGAGAACTCGTAAGATTCGTAGAGATCGAAATAACAAGAAGGTGCAAGAATCATTAGATGGACTCCGAAAGGCATCAGAAGGAACAGAGAATGTGTTGCCGCATGTTGTGAATTGCGTCAAGGCATATGCTACTATCGGTGAGATATGCGATGTCTGGCGAGATGTCTTTGGAGAATGGGATGAGCCTAAGATTTTCTAGGTCGAAGATCTAAATCACTAAATTGCAGTTGACAGAGTGTGTACAAAACAGTTCTAAGCCAACATCAGAATACAACTGGGGTGGTAGTAAGCGTGCCGCGCGGCCTCCCATCTTTGGTCGCAAATATGCAGATTTGTGCCTATATTTTAGCATAGTGTGCATGTATATAGAAAGACTGGGATTGCGAAAACCCATTGCAATCCCAAAGATCAAACTATTATTCATTCTCTTCCTTTAGGCTCCATCCATACTTCGGACCTTCATCAACAATAGTTGTTTCAGTGAGTATTGTTTGCAGCTTCATTTCTCTTGCACCAAGTGCTTTTGCTACACGACGAATTGCTCTCTTTGACAAACTAATGAAAATCTCGTTGAAGACCACCACAGGTAGGATGAGAGTCATAGCAATGAAAGGAATTCCAAGAGTAAAAACAAACGCGCGGAAGTAAAGGAAGATTTCTGTTTCTCCTCCCGCAATAAGAGGAAGAAAGTGCTGAACGAATGATATGATGGGTATTGCTAGGAGTGTAAAACCAGCCAAAAGATTACTCCACCAACGCCCTACACCTATTGTATCAGGACATCTTCTTACTCTCAGCTGATCTTCTTTCAAATGCATTACGATTCCTGCATCGTTTAAGATCCAAGTTGGTATGAAAATTGCAAGAACTATTGGGAGCGTGACAAGAACCCCCATTATGGGGGTAAGAGCCTGCCACAAGACCTGAGCTGGCGCTGGAACAGTTTCTAAAGCCCTGAATAAGAAACCTATGATAGTTTCCGAAATAAGCCCTGAGAGTGCTACCGCAAAGATGGCAGGAACAGCAGCTCTTCGTATCATCCGCATACCGCCAAAGTCTCGTCCAGTCTGTATAATATCAAGATCATATGCTGTACTACGAACAATTTTTGTTGCAAGTAGAAGTAGACTCGAAATAAAGACCCCAAGGAAAATATACACAATTATTCCTGCTATAGGAATAATCCCTAAGAGAATTGTCATTTCCTGAGCGATATTTCCAGGGATTAAATCAGTCATGTTATAGGCGACTAAATTATTGAAACCTTCAGCAATTTGTCGTACAACAAGAAAGGTAAACGCCCAACCAGCTCCTGCAAAAAGGATTGGAAGACCAAATCGAAGCATCTTAGCCATAAAAAACACATCCGACGACATTGTAGAAATGTACTCATAAATGGATGATGTTAGTGGTAATTATTTCTTCTTGTTTTCTTTTTGTGTAGCATCCGCTCTCTGTTCTCTTTCTTTGTCTTTCCAACAATCTAAGCATAAACGACGTTTAGTGTTCTTTCGTTTACCATA
>JAEORG010000170.1 GCA_016841005.1 Candidatus Thorarchaeota archaeon
ACATCGATCTTCGCGGACCATGCCAGATTCTCGGCGTATCAAGACCTCCTGAAACAACAAGAGTCTGCTCATGTTTCAATCTTTCATTACTCTCGGAATAGTAGCAATAATATCATCGGTCCTTGGTTAGTCCGTGCTGGTGTAAAAGCTGCCTTAGATACAAATCAGTTTCTTATTGATACAAAGGAGAATGCTATTGCTGTTTTGGGCACTCTTCTTTCTCCGGATATTAGTGTTTGGACAAAAGAGCAATCGATTCTGGATGATTTTGGTGGCGTCTTCAAAACTATTGAGCACTGAAAATCACTAAGTGAATAAAAAAAGAAAGGGATGTGTAGGAAGAACCTACACACGCTCTTTTGCTTCCTTACGGGAAGCAGCCTTGTACATCAAAACTAGACCAATAATAGCCATGAGGCCTCCAGAAATCAGACCTCCACCTTGAAGCAAGGGTCCAAATGGAAGTCCGATGACATCAGCTAAAGCTAGCATGATTAGACCTGCTCCTATTAGAAGCATAATCAGACCGACGCCTATCCCACCAGCTGTGAATGACATTGAGCGGGGGTACTGGCTCTCAATCACATAGCCTGTAGGAGCTGAAACAGAAGCTTTGTACTTCTTGTTGCCATATCTATATTCAAGCTCCCAGACAGGAACATGAACAAGAAAAGTTTCACCGACATCGATCTTATCATGTCTAGATTCAATCTTACTCACTTCCCGCAGAACTAGGTTAGTTTGCCGATCATGAGCAATTTGACGAGCCATGTTTTTGGCATCCTCTTCACCTATGTTACTATGAAGGACCTTACCGTCAAACTCCTCTGCATGAGCATGGCTAAAGTATTCCTTAGCCCGAGTCGGGATTGGTTGATTACGCACATCTGGATCGATGTCTTTCACGCCTGCAATATTGATCTCATGTCTTCTAGTGAATGCGCCAGATTCGGGCTTCCAGAAGAAATCAATACGTTTGTACGCGCCTCTACGCTGAGGCCATTCATTATAGAAATTAGCGTCTCGACCCATTCCTTGGTATTCTGTATGAGCATCAACTCTGCTTATCCAGAAAGGATACCATATCTGTTCGTACTTGACGAACTTCGCTCCTACATTTAGGTCTTCAGGAACACCAAGCTGTTTTGAAACCCAGTCTAGTAACGTTGTCTGGGCTTCACTTTGACCGAAGTGTACCCGTATCATGTAGTGGTCCTTGAACTTGGTTCCTTCAGTGGTTTGAGCAGTACCACAATACGGACAGACTAGGAGAACATCTCCAGGGCCTGTTTCAAAATTTGCATCACAAAACGCACATGTTGTCATTTTGATCACCCCTTCTTGGTGCGCTGAGTCATTATCAGCACCCTAAACCCTGCAAAGGTCATTATGATTCCAATTATCATAGCTGCGAGTCCAATGATTATTTGCATGGTGTCTGGTTCTGGAAGAACATTGATCCCCATTCCAGCTCCCATGAAGAACTCACCGCCAACTCCTGCAACTATGATTCCTATGAGACCCATCAAAGTCCACATGATGCGTTGACCACGAGTAATTGGAATCTCGCCAAGCACTACTTTCCCTGTATTTCCATCAAGGGCAGCCTTATAGAGGTCACCCTCGAATTTGTAACGGATTAATGAGAAAGGCGCTTGAAGGTAAGTTGTTCCACGAACATTGGTAGTAGTTCGACAATCAAAAAGTTCGGTCAAGCCACTTGCAGCCGTGGCGCGATGATTATCAGCTACACGACCATGAACTGTTTTCTCGAACTCTTCTTCACCAATCTCTGCATTAAGAAGGTCTGGTTGGAGATCCTTAATCTTCTCAAAGTCATAAGGAATCGTCTTTGCAAGATTGATTGTGTTGAGATATTCTTCAAGACCATAGAAACGCGCGCCTTTTCGGGCTAATAATCGCTCATCTGTATCTGTATGGAGCTCATTCTGAACTGGTTCGTACCCTGTTTCATAGTCAGTGTATGTTTCAGTCCTCGTATGCCCATCAGAGTCTCTAACGGTCCGAGTTTTTTGAACCGGAACTTGGACGGTCCTGTATCCCTTGTAATAGGAATCTGCTTTGACCTTCGCAGTCCAGATAGGAACAAAGATCAAACGATTCTCGACCACTTTTGCTCCCTTCACCAAGGACTTATTCATTCCCTTGTTCTTATCAAGAAATGAATGGAAACCTTGCATCCGCTCATCAGCATCAACTGCACTTTCCATTAGATGGTCGCCTATCGCTTTGCCCTCTATTGTGCTAGTACTTCCACAGTAGGTACAAGAGATTACAACGTCATCGGGTCCGGTCTTTACGTTGCCATTACAGACGGGACACTTGAACATGTCCGCTGCTTCTGCTTCTGAACCCATAGTCAAACTCTCCGGAGTCTGTATCTGAGGGCAATTCACGACTTAGGCATTTAAGACTTCGTCAGAGGTGCTTGAGTGGATGATTGATGACTAAAGTGGTGTGAAGTCATCGCTTTTTGGAATAGAGAACTACGACAGCAATGATAGCAATTCCAGCAGCAAGTCCACCGAGTATAAGTCCTATCTGAAGAGGATTAGGTTCAGGTGTCGATGATGGCAACGGGGTAGTTGTGATAGTTCCAGTTGTTGTTGTCGTTCCTGTTGGCGTAGTGGTTGTACTAATTATCTCTGGTCCCACTGTGAAATTCCAAATTTCGGAAGACCCCCACATATTAAAATCATCATGAGTAAATCCCTGGAACTCGATGATGTCACCCTCTGAGAATGTTTCAGGTAATGTTACATCGCACCACTCAATAAGCAAGTCACCCTCATATGATAGATGGTCGTAAACC
>JAEORG010000171.1 GCA_016841005.1 Candidatus Thorarchaeota archaeon
CCTATCAGTGATAATTCTATTTTACCTTAACATACCAGATGTGAAGAGTCGATTCAACTAAAAGAGATGGAACCGGGCTAGTTTGCCCGGTGTGGTCTATTATGCAGGTTTTGGTCTGCTATCCACGATATCCATGAATTTCATTCCACCAGCTTTCTCAACGAGCTCCTCAAACCCGATAATGAAAACCTTCGGTGTAACCTCTGTGCTTTTCTTCGTTAGTTGTTGCAATTCCAGAATGAGAGAATTATAATCTGCATTTACAGGACCTTTCGGAGCAACATAAAGATTGAGAACGTCCATACTATAAGGATCAGACATGTCCTCCTTGGCAACTTCTATTTGAAGTTCTTCCACTTCAGAAAGAGCAATCAGATCTGAACGGAGTGCAGTCAGGTTTACAGTGGCACCCTTAATCTTCTTCTCAGCTAAGCCCATGATTTCGAGCTGAGCTTCAGCATCGTTTGTTCGACCAACATCCCAGAAGAAGGGTCCATCTAAACCACATATCGGGCAAATACCACGTTCCTGATGTGAAGCAACATCACCTAACAAAAAGCCTTCAAAGACAGTACCTGTACTATCAAGGTGAAACAGGCACATGTGACCAGGTTCGTCATTACCCACGAAGTCATAGGTTCCATCATCGTTGAATTCGATTAATTCGAAAGCTAGCATGAGTGGTGAAACGTTATGGTAAGGACCATCATGTCTGCATTGGACAGCAAAAGACACCTTGCTCTCTGAAGAGGCATATCCTCCAACAGTAAGCACTTCCTTCGCTCCTTTCTCTTCAAGAGTCTGAACAATATCCTCACGGACCGGATCATAGATCTTCTCGCCAGCAAGTAGAGTAATGACCTTTTCAGGCGCCTTATACTCTTTATTTTCCTTCATTGCTCTAAAGAATCGATTTCGGAGGAAACTTGGCATCCCAGTAAATCCGTTTGCATTGAAGGACCCTGCAATCTCTACGAGTTTGTCACTTGGTATCGCACCACCTCCACTAGTAGCTATGTAGAACTTTGACATCTGTCGTAATCCCAAGTTGACAGCATGCCATCCAAGATGTGGAGCATACGGAAACAAGTTCATAGCAGTCATTTCCCATCCTTTCTCAACCCACGGATCAACTGGAAGCTGGCCAGCTTTGACACAATTCTTTGCTAGCAAGTCCCAATCGTATTGCGTTAAGAATACTGGTGATGGAAGACCTGAGGCACGACCAGAACTTAACCAGAATTGCAATGGTGAAAATTGGTATTTCGCACGTTTGGCTAATCGATCCATTGCGCCTTTCTTTCCAACATGAAGCTTAACCTTAGCACCATTGTTTCGGATGAATTTGGCGAGGTCTTTGTGACCTGATTCATTGGAGTATGTCATTAGATTCCCAATAGCTTCAGCTGTGGGACGAGGTTGTCCATCTACTTCAGAAGGATTAATTACAAATTTTGTAATGTTCTCCTTGTAGTCAATCTTTTTCACAAGAGGGACCTTGTACTTAGCCCAATCTTCTACGCATGTGATGTTGAAAGGATCAATATTATTGTCCTTGAACAATCTCCGATAGTATGCATGATTAGGCCAGACTTGATACCGAATAAATGCACGGAACTTCTTATCCTGCATTTCCTTTATTTCTCTATGATTAGTTCGTTTGAGCTCTTGGAATGTGAATGTAGTTTTAACCATTCGACAACCTCCATGGTAGATCCGACGTCGGGGGAATCTAATCGAACATAATAGTCTTGCGAATCAATTACTAGGAAATACACGCCTTTAAGACGACATTGTAGAAACTCATAATAGTTTAAATCCTAGAAAACAAAATACTCAGAATAATAATCATGGAGTGTATCAATGTTGTCAGAAGTGGACGAAAAACTACAGAAAGGGATTATAGAATTAGATAAGGGCAATGATAAGAAAGCATTCAGCTTCTTCAAGGAAGTGTTTGAAGATAGACAAGAGAGACTACTGAAGAAAGTTGCCGATAATCCCAAATCGCCAACACTCATGTTAGATGCACTCTACATGATTCATGCATTGGTATGGCTTAGAGTTGCAGAAGCAGGTAAGGAAAAGAAAAACAGTGTTGAACTTCTAGGGAAGGCAGTAGGGACAGTTGAGTCTGCTAGAGTTGCACTAGGACCGCTTGTTTCAGGACTAGCAACTTGGGCCAAGGAGAAGAATATTCAACAAGTGCGAAACAAAGCATTGGGACTTCTAGCAGCAACAAAGGATCTTGAAGATATGGCAAAGAAAGCCCTTGAAGCCAGTCGGAAGATGGGTCCGTAGTTATCTATTGTTCATATGCTGATTCCACTTTTCAGCTGGGAATCGAGATTCCATTATTTCCAGTTCAGACAACACACTAGATTCTAAGTCAATCTTATAGTGATTTGCAATCTGAGTAAATAGATTGAATACCTGAGCAAATTCTCGATGAAGCTCGTCTTTATTTGGAGCTTCATGACCCAAGCC
>JAEORG010000172.1 GCA_016841005.1 Candidatus Thorarchaeota archaeon
ACTCAAGGAGAGACTCCACAAGGAGATCACCGAACTAGTCCCAGAGAACATCGAGGTCCGAATCATCGCTCCACCCGAGAGACAATATTCAGTCTGGATCGGCGGAAGCATTCTTGCTTCACTGAAGACGTTCCAGAAGATGTGGGTATCTCGCAAGGAGTTCGAAGAGCAAGGCCCCGAAGTCATACACCGTTGTATCTAAGCGTACGACACCTAGTTTCCGAAGGAGGGGTTCGCTCCTCCTTCGTATCTCTCCCTTTTATAAAATCGAATTTCCCCAAGATTGATTAGTATGCATCTGTACTTCTTCTGATTATCACGTGCGATGGGGAAAGAGAATGACCATCAAATATCCTGACACCAGACGAGAAGATGTAGTAGATGACTATCACGGAGTAAAAGTTCAAGACCCTTTTCGTTGGTTGGAAGACACATCGAACCCAGATGTGCAAGAATGGATTGACCAGCAAAATAAGCTAACAGAAGATGTGCTTAATTCATATCCTGGAAGAGATACTGTAAGGAAAAGAACTAGGGAACTGCTTTCATACGAATCAATATCCGAACTAGTCATCCGCAAAACCCCCAGTGGGGTCCGTTTCTTCTATTTTTACAAACATCCAGAAAACAGTCAGCCTGTAGTGTGCTATCAAGATGAGGAACAAGGTGAACGATACGAAATCATCAATCCTGAACAACTAAAACCAGATGGATTGCTATCAATTGATTGGTTTTATCCATCATGGGATGGAAGATATGTCGCGTATGGAATATCAGAATCTGGAACCGAAGAGAGTGTTCTCCATGTTTTTGATTTAGAAGCAAATGAACTCCTTCAGGAAGAAATTCCTAGAACCCGTTGGGCATACGTTGCCTGGAATCAGACAAACACGGGCTTCTACTATACTCGATATCCTCTACCTGGAATGGTGCCTGAAGAAGAGATGAATTATCATAGACATGTGTATCTTCATGAGTTCGGAACCGACTACCTGGATGACCCAAGTATCTTTGGTGATGAACGAACTCCGACGGAAATGCCACTAGTCTTTACACACCCTGAGCATGATTGGATACTTCTGATTGCATGGCGGTACTCTTCGGCTGATGTTTATGTGACAAAGGATAGCTATGATTACAACCTAATCCCTTTGATAGAAAGTGACACGGATAGGAGCATGGCCTATTTTTCATCAACTAGCGTCTTTGTCGAAACACATCAAAATGCCAAGAATGGCCGAATCCTGAAGTTTGAGTTGAAGGATTTGGAAGATTCCACATCATCTCCGGATGGAGCAGTATTTGTTGAGGAAGGAGAGTTCCCAATTGAGATTTGGATGGGAACAGTAGCTGGTTATCTCACTTATATACGCTTGAAGAATGCAAGTCATGAGATTATGATTCATGATTTGAACACTGGATCCTTCATAGAGCGTATCGAATTTCCATCCCCTGTAACTGTTATACAAACCACTCAATGCCCCCGAACAAAGAAACTCTATCTATCGATACAGAAATTTACTGGACCTGATAATATTCAAACCTATGAAATTGGAGGAGACCTAGTTCCATTCTTCGAACCATCAGTCGAATTAGATTCGAATGACTTCAAAGTGGATCAAGTTTGGTACAAATCTAAGGATAGTACAGATGTATCTATGTTCTTGGTGTCTTCAAAAAGGACTAAGATAAGCAATCAAACTCCAATACTAATACGAGGTTATGGCTGTGGTGGAGTTCCATACACTCCTCAATTTCATCCAGAATACATGATTTGGCTGGAAAAAGGGGGCATTCTAGCGATACCGAATATTCGGGGAGGTGGCGAGTATGGAGATGGGTGGCATAAAGATGGCATTAGAGAATGCAAACAAAACGGGTTTGATGATTTCATTGCTGCAGCAGAATGGTTGCACACAAATGGTTATGGCTCATCTGAAACAACAGCTATCATGGGTCGCAGTGGTGGTGGATTTCTCGTTGGTGCTATTATGGTACAGCGTCCTGATTTATTTGCATCCGTATATTGCGGAGTCCCACTCTTGGATATGGTGAGATATGTTGAATCTACTATAGGTAAGTATTGGACTGGTGAATTTGGAGACCCCTCTGTTGAAGAAGAATTTCAATGGATTTACCCAATAAGTCCGTATCACAATGTTCGAGAAAATATCTCCTTTCCAGCAGTACTCTTCTATACAGCATTAGGTGATATTCGAGCAGATCCATCTCATGCATTGAAGACAGCTGCTAGAGTACAACAAGCCACATCCGCTGAGATAGATGTACATCCTATTCTACTCCGTGTAGACAAAGATGTAGGACACAGTGCCTATGGTTTAGGACTGTCAACGGAGAAGTTAGTGGAAATACGAAGCAATCAAGTTATATTCCATGCAAAACACACAGGTCTTAACTTGGAATAGACATATCCCGAAAGGAGTTCGAAGAGCAAGGCCCCGAGGTCATACACCGCTGTATCTAAGCGTACTAGTTTCCGAAGGAGTGGGAGCGTTCCCCTCCTTCGTTTCTTTCCTTTTTCTGGTCGTTAATCATCCCAATACTCTTCATCTGGGACATCCGTCCCTTCTTCAATAGGTCCACTCCTCCATTCTAGAAATCTGACTAAAAGAGGTTTGAAAACATAGAGTGCAAATAGTGGAATAATGATTAACGATATCAGGTTAATCAGATTTTGCCACTACGTATACTCCTCCTCAAATGGAAAAATCATTAGAAATCCTACCACAACTAGATATTGTCCTTGACTGAAAATAATACTTCTGCCAGAAAACCTCTCCTTCGTTTCTCTCCCTTTCGTTAATCTGGTTGGTTATCTTTTGGATGTGGACTGAAGATTAGAATAAAGGATTAGATTGCTTGTCGAAAACAACGTGGCAAAGACTCCCAATGTTAACATTTCAAGAGGTCCTTCTACAACTATCATGTACATCAATGCTGATGCCCACAATAATGCATTAGCGATAATGGTTGCTCCAAGTTGTTTGGAAACGCCTCCTAAAATCTCTGCTGTTTCAGAGTAAGTGACAAGTTTTGTCATCAATGCGTATACATCCTTTCCTAGAGTTGATAGCTTGTAGAGATCATCATCGTGAAGCATTAAGGGTGTCAGTGTACTGAGATGATATGAAAGGGATGCGCTCTCTTCAATTCCAGTAGCTCTCTTTATTTCAGTAAATTTTGCATTCTTCTGTTCTCCTATGAATCGAAGTATATCTCGTCTTATTTGATGACCAAGTGTTTTGAATACCATTTCTTCAATTGAGATTGAATCATCTACATCCTCTGACATTATTTTCACATGAATAACAGAGCTTTGCGAGAATATAACTTGCTTAGTGTACAGAATTTTACTAGAAGTGTGATTAGTTATTTTCATTAACTCAGTCCCGTTTCTCTCCCCTTTCTGCGAATCTACCTTTTGGCGTTGTTGTAAATCATTATAATACATCCTCAGTGATTCTTGAGAACCACGATGGGAGGTTTCCAGATGATCCTAAAGATTCAGAAGATGCAAGAGATTGATGTTGATGCTCATGCCAATCTAATCTACAAATCCCGACAAAACTCACCTCTCCAAAGTGATGAAAGAACTGTAGAGAGAATTAAGCAGGTATTGGAGGACTTGCAAAAGCAGGATGATGCTCACGCTATGATCATAGCTTTGGATGAAAGATCTGGCGAACTTCTAGGTCAGATGTTAATGTGGCTAGAATGGGGTGAAATAGGAGTGACTCGACCATGGCAACCCATTGTACAACCTAATGTAGATCAAGAAACTGTAGCTATTGCATTGATCGAACACGCAAAGAAACTCGTGGAAACTCACTCAAAGACAAAGCTTGAGATATGGATGGAAATCACTGACGAGCAGGTGAAGGCAGTACAACCCACCTATGAAAACTGGTATCAACAATGTGGTTTCAAATTAAACTCAAAAGAATACTTCATGGACACAGAGTACTCGAAATTGAAAGAATTGGAGTATTCTATTCCCGAAGAGATTAAAGTCATTTCTATGTCAAACTTCACAAACAAACAGTTAGAGGATATCGTATTCGAAACATTCCGAAATGGTTCAGATTTATGGGTCAATAGCATGACTGATTCTCAACTCAATGGGTCTGTAGAAGCTTGGTTAAAGAGAGATGAAACGTTCAACCCGGAAGCTTCGATTGTATTATCAAAGGATGGTTCAATCATAGGATATAATGTAATGAGGATCGAGGAGGACTCTATTGAAGTTGGGCCAGTTGGAGTCCTTCCTGCATATCGTGGCAAAGGCCTTGGAAGATCCCTTATCCTTGAATCGATTCATAGATTCCCTGAAAAACAACAATCCGTATGGCTTACAGTGAGTACTGGAAATACCTATGCACACAGACTCTATTCGCAACTTGGGTTCGAGAACCGATACACAATTCTGATTTATGCTTGGACCCCCTGAGTCGTTTGGGTGTGATTCAAGGAAATCTCGGCGTATTTTACTCAGGTATCATATACTACTGTTTCTGAACACACTGCAGCTCATCGCTTGGGGAGTGAGAAATCTCGCCTCCTTCGTTTCTCACCATTTTAGTAAATTGATTAGCCTTCTCCTTCTCATCTGCAGATTGAATTCCATGCCATCTCACACACTTGTTTGATCATATTCTCACTTAATTTTAAGACGCCGCTGATATGAAACCTAAGTAGTGTAATGATAGGCACAAATGCGAACGAAGCAAGCAAAGGAATAGGGAGGTCCTTGATGATTCTCTCCTTGATGCCTCTCTGGAGAAGATCATTACTGAAACGATAAATCCCAAACTCCTGTTCGTTTATATTCTGCATCATCGCTGTTTGTTCGAAGCGTTCACGATAGAGAATGAAGTCTGGATGCTCCAGATAGTATAGGAACGTACCCCTACACAAGCTCTTGAAAGATTCTTCTACTGTCATATTGTCTTGGATCTCTTCCAGGGCTCCTTTGCTCATGTGATTTCTGACATCGACATAGATCTTTGTAAAGAGATCTTCCTTATTCTTGAAGTAGATATAGATAGTTGCTGGAGAAACTTTTGCCTGTGATGCTATCCGAGAAATTGAGATACCATCAAAACCAAGCTCGTTTACTAGTCTAATCGACGTATCAACAACTGCATCATATTTTGCTTGGTCACGTGTTCGAGTCATGAATAATGAACAATCATTCACTTATATAAATTCGTCCTTACGTGCTACGAAAATATTATTAGTGAACGTTCATTCATTAATCATAACTGAATAACCATTCACTAATGTTATAAAGGTGAAAATGATGAAACTGAACATCGAGATACCGAGCATGGCGAATAAATTTGATAGACCATACTATATCACAAGAATCGAACAGAACCAGACTAATTGTTATTTGATAGAAATAGATAATGGATTCATTTTGATAGATACAGGTTACACCAAATACCGACAAGAGATAGATGATGCAATAGCATCAGCAGGATGTGCACTTGGAAATCTCAAACTCATCGTGCTGACTCATGGGGATTTTGACCATTCTGGTAATGCTGAGTATTTTCGCAGGAAATACCGGTGCAAGATTGCAATGCATTCTGCAGATATAGGAATGGTTGAGAAGGGTGATTTCTTCTACAATCGCGAAAATCGAGTAATTACCAAAGTACTTGGAAGATTGGCAATCTCAATCCTACGCATGAATCTAAAGAAAGAAGACTGCTTTACTCCAGACATTCTTCTTGACGACATGCAAGATCTTTCAGAGTTTGGACTAGATGCCGTGATAATTCACACCCCTGGACACTCAAAGGGATCTATTGGCATTCTTACAAAAGAAGAGGATTTCTTCTGTGGAGACCTCTTCGTGAACACCGCGAAACCAGAGAAGAACACCATGCTCTCTAACTCTAGAGAATACGAGGAAAGCATCAAGAAGATAGGGAGTCTCCAAATCAAGAGAGTCTATCCAGGACATGGACTTCATTTCACTATGAATGACATACTCTCGGAGGTTCGATAGATGACACTTGTTCTTCAGAGGGAATCTACCCCAGTCCTGAATGATGAACGGAATAAGCTAAGAAGACCAATGTATCTGAGTCTACTTCTGGTTTTTCTTTCTATGCCTCTAGTTCTATCTGCATTACAGGCATCTGGATACAATGGTACCATAGATGACACTCAACTTGGTTTTAGTGCTCAGATAATCAAGGGATACTTTGCATTGATGGACTCTCAAGGCATGATGCTCTTTGCCCTTGGGAATCTATTTGACTATCTATTCATACTATCCTATGGAACCTTCTTCTATTACAGTACAAGATACCTATCTTGGAACTATCCCCCTAGGAGTATAACAAAACAGATCGCGGTTGGCTTCATGTGGATTGGAGTTGCAAGTGCAGTTAGTGATGCCATTGAGAATATCTTTCTATTCCTAATGCTCTCCAACCCATTGGGATTTCCAAGTTGGCTTGCAATAGCCCACTCACTGTTTGCTACACTAAAGTTCATGATGATGTATGCTACTATTGGATGGCTAGTATTTTCAGTGATCTTGAACAAAACCATCTTCCGGAATTAAATTCTGTGAAAAATGTAGATTCACAGAACTGATGAGAAGAGTGCAACAGCGAATCTGATATGACTTGTTTCCTATCCATCTGAGCTTGCTGGATAACACGCATTTATGAATCAATAAAACAACATGCTCTGTGAATGAATAATTAGAGTGGGCATAATGGGTCATATAATCGGTGCTGAAAAAGAAGATGTCGAGAATTTAGACAACGCAATGAAAAGGATTTTACAAAGCACAATAGAAATGCTCTCCAAATTGAAATCACCGACGGTAATGAATTCAGATGACTGGATTCGTCTAATGGCAATCTTTCCTGTCTTCGCAATGACCTCAGGATCAACAGTTTTGAAAGAAGACTTGACTGAGCAAAGTTCACTTGTTGAAACATGGAAACTGGCGCAAGAGAGAATGAAACAGCTTCCGGTGCCAGATAGTTTCAAGACTGTTTCAGCTACTTTGATTGAAAAACGGGGAGTCTGTGAATTCTATGAAGTCGGTGATAGTTTCGATATTACAAGTCCATTCTATTGGCCAACATCATGTTCTGGATTATGGTTCGCAGCATGGCCGTACATGATTGCATCAGGATTAGGATTTGAAGGATGGGAAGGTGATGATCCACACATATACAGAATCTCGTGTCCATCCAAGAAGGGTATCGTTATAGAAATGAAACGAAAATAACCATCTTTTCAGTGGTATCTAAGTGCATGACACCAAGGTTCCATAGGAGTGGAAACACTATTCCCTCTTGTTTCTCCCTTTATGTTTTATTCAGGACTTGTAGCAGAAGGTCGCATTATGCGGATTCGCGTATTTTCAAAGTAGTTGGTTGCACCACTTGCTATCTTCTGATACTGATCATCTCCCCATAGTTTTGCGAACTTGTGCTCATCTTCAAAAAATACGAGAAAGACAACATGACCAGTGTTATCAGACCAGAAGCTGTAATGCTTGATCGTCCCATCTTTTTTCATCTTCTCAATATATGGTAAGGACTTCTCCGAAAATTTCCAGTAGCCTTTCCATCGTTCTTCATCTTTTGGTGAATCCCACTCGACCATCAAACAAGTTTCCATACGAACACCTCCATTGTATCGAAACAATAACACTCTGCTTAACTTGTATAATTATTTTATCATATCATTAAAACTACAATTATGTAATTATTCCGTCTTCTTTCGTTACTCTTTATGTCAGAATTGCAATACCTTATTTTGTATCCCTCCCAGCTTAGAATGAAATATTCTTCCAAAATTCATTGAGGACGAGCATGTGACATATACAAAGAAAGAATTGAAGAATTACCTAAAGAAACTTCTAAAGAACCAAACAGAGTTGGACAGTTTTTCATTCGAATATCAGTCTGGACATACTGCATTTCATACGCGTCTTAGAATCCTCATTACATCCGCGAAGATTGAACACCAGAGAATACCACGAGGAATCGAAGTTGGTAGTCCCGAAGAGGCGAATGCGACCAAAGTACACGAAACGGAATTTTCTATTGAGAGTCTATCCCTCTTTATAGAACAGTTACTCAAGAAGAAAATATGGGATCTAGAGAATTGTACTGACCGCGCTCTTCCAGATACAGCTCAATTAACGTTCACAATTAGAGAAAATGAAAATATTGTCTTCACACAAAATGTCTGGCAGAACTGTCGGAATGATGACGATAGGACCAAGGATCTTATACGAGCGATAGCATCAATCATTCCTATGAACTGGAGTCCTCCCTAATCCATTGTGATGGTTCTGGCTAAGGTGACCAATAGTAAAACTGCTTGTAGTATTCAGGCCTGAATCCGAACTTTGTATACAGATTCTGTGATAGACTATTACTGAGAGAAGTATCAAGAGAAACAATCTCCACTCCCTCCTCTTTCAGCGTCCTCAAAATAGTGCCTAGAAGAATAGTTCCTAATCCCTGCCCTCTGGCTTTTCGAATTAGACCAACAGGTCCAATCTCTATTTCATCGTCATCTGGCTTTGCAATAATAAAACCAATAATCTTCTCTTCATTCATTAATACAAGTGATGCACTGTCATGAAATGGTTTTGATTTATCGAACCAATATTCTAGATTCACTCTCTTTTCTTCATGACTCATGGAGCGAAACAGGTCTTCCATGCTATCATTAAATATTTCATATCCTGATTGAATTAATAGGTCTGTAGGCACATCTGAGAATTTTTTCAGTATATAGTCACCTGGTAGCACAAGACTTGAAAATTCGATAGATGTAAGGTCAGCGGTCATGTGCATTTCCTCTGCGGCGAAATCAAAGTCTGCTTTCTTGTACCAATCAATCAAACTCTCTGACAATGATCTATGGGCATCTGTAGGTAATTCTAATTCAATCTCAATTCTGGTATGTTGTCTTTCTAGTATCTCCTGCTTTCCTGCTTC
>JAEORG010000173.1 GCA_016841005.1 Candidatus Thorarchaeota archaeon
CGATGTATTATGATCTGGAAGGTCGATTGGCTCTCCGAATACCATCTTCGAGAGTCCACCTGGAGCATTCAATTGATTGAATCTAATTGGGTCCTCTTCCTTTGATTTACTCTGAAGGCTCCGAAAGGTACTGACAATGTATCTATCACCTTCGAATCCATTGACAATACCAAACTCAGGTACTGGTATTCCCCAAATTCCTACCGGAGTGTCTGTTCTAGTTAGTATTGATTTAATATCCTCAAAAAATTCTCTAGCGCGTGTAATGTCTTTCTGCTCATTACTCGGTGTATATGATGGCTCTGTCCAACCAAAAGTCACTTTCCTACCAAAGGATTCGAGACCTTCTCTAAATAGATCAAAAGGAGCGACTGTAGGTGCAGAAGGACATGTTTCATTTCTGGATGTGTTCAAGTGAAATGCATATCCAGTATATCCACCTGTATCAACTAAGTCTGCCTCCTCACCTATTGCACGAAGAATTCCAACTGCTGTTGAAAGATACGATATCCATGCTGGAACAAATTCTCCTTTTTCGTCCACTTCAAATTTATCCATTCGCTACTCCTTCTTCATTTGGGTTAACAATAATCATTGCTCGAGTTTCGTATTAATTCATACCATAGGTGAAATTTCGCTTTTATGATACCAGACTATCCTACCAATTTCGTAAAACCAAGAGAAACGATTGAAGAACCAAAGAATTAGTAATTTGTTTAGAAATATATTTAGCAAAGCATCCATACTTTCTATGCCACCTCTAATCGATAAGATTAGAGGGTGTGAGGTGTTCGTGATTGGAAATTCCTAGTATTTTGAAGTATACATTTCTTTTACACTTCATTGCATGTCTAATCTTGGGACTAATTTTCTTTTTGAGTCCAGAGATTTATGTTGATGTTACAGCTTGGCCTTTTCTCGATCCATATGCAGGAAGAATAATGGGTTCGATGTTCATAGGATTCGCAATTACTGGGTACTTAGGATATAAGGCATCTTCTTGGGAGGAAGTCAGAATTCTAGTATATGCTGATATAACCTGGGCTATTCTTGCATCAATCTCGATGATTTGGATGATTATTGCATATCCATCTGCGCCAATACTTGTATCAGGTTTTGATCTACTCCTTGGAGTATTATTCATGATACTATTCCTCTATTCCTATTTCCAAGTGAAAAAAGCAATGTAGGAATAAAAAGTGGCTGTGGTTAACCCCACAGCCGAGAAGGCACTATTATGGTGCCATCGTTAGTTCGAGCTTTTTAACGAGCTCTTTGTAACGATTCCTGATTGTCACCTCAGTGACGCCCGCAGTTTGTGCAATGGCTCGCTGAGTGATTCGCTGATCAGTGATAATTGAAGCAATGTAGATTGCAGCAGCAGCAAGACCTCTTGGGTCTCTGCCTGTGACTAGGTTTCTTACAGTCTTAGCCTTCTCAAGAATCTCCATAGTCATAGACTGGACCTCTGCTGGAAGACCAAGTTCAGTAATGAATCGGGTCACGTACTTCTCAGGACCGGGGATGGGCATCCTAAGCTTGAGCTTAGTTGCAAGCATCCTGTAGTGAGCACCAATCTTCTTCTTTGATACTGGTGATAGAATTGCTATCTCTTCCAAAGACCTTGGTGACTCTCTTAATCTACATGCGGCATAGATAGACGCCGCTACAGTTGCATCAATCGACCTGCTTTTGGCAAGTCTGCCTACGATTAGCTTTCTGTACAGCATTGCTGCTAGCTCTCTTATACCACTAGAGAGTCCTAGTTGTGACGCTAACCTCTCCATCTCGGTCATTGCTTGAGCGAGATTTCGGTCTAGCGAGCTGTGAACGCGTGTACGAATCTGCCACTTTCGCAGACGATAGATCTGTGCGCGTTGTCTTGATGTAAAGCGTCGACCTGATGAGTCATGGTCGCGCCAGTCTATCATAGTTGATAGACCTTTGTCATGGATTGCAAAGTTGGTTGGTGCACCGGTTCTTGAACGAGCATCCTTCTCTGAAGAAGTGAAGGCCCTCCACTCTGGTCCGGTATCAATGCGATGGTCACTTAGGACCAGTCCGCATGTTGCACAGATGATTTCCCCCTTCTCGTTATCTCGAATGATGTCAGTACCTCCACAATCAGTGCATTCAGTAATGACCTCGTTCGAGAGGCTATTCTTTCTTCCCTTACCTAAACTAGCTACCATATTGTCTATATCTCTCTCCTGTGTGATTGCGATCACCAGTCGCGTGCGTTTTCATTTTGTTGTGTTGTTCACCTTCAAGATGGCGCGGTCAGGGAGCCATTGTAATGTGAAGCTTGTTCACTAGCTCCTTGTACCTATTTCTTACCGTAACCTCAGTCACTCCGGCTGCAACTGCGATGTCTCTCTGTGTCACTCGGTGGTCTGTAAGTATTGAGGCTATGTAAATCGCTGCTGCTGCCAGCCCCCTCGGGTCACGACCTGTTACAAGCGTCCTTTGCTGTCGGGCCTGTTCTAGTATTTCTAGCACCTTCTGCTGAACTATGCCTGGGAGTCCGAGTTGTGTGATGAACCTCGGAACATAGTTTGCAGGATCCGAGATTGGCATCCTTAATTTCAGTTTCTCGACAAGCAGTCTATAGTGTTGTCCAATCTTTTTCTTGCTGACACGGGAGTGTCTCGAGATCTCTTCTAGAGACCTAGGTGCTGATCTCAATCTGCATGCAGCATAAATTGCTGCTCCAACCATGGCATCAATCGACCTGCTACGAGCAAGCCTTCGTACTATCAACTTTCTATAGAGTAATGCTGCGAGCTCCTTGATACTCTTTGTCAGGCCAAGCTGTGAAGATAGTCTCTCAAGCTCTGACATGGCTTGTGCAAGATTCCTGTCCACAGAGCTGTGAACCCTTGTTCTTATCTGCCATTTTCTAAGTCTGTAAATCTCAGACCTCTTTTTGGCCGAGAACTGCTTACCTGAAGAGTCATGGTCTCGCCAATCAATCATGGTGGAAAGGCCCTTGTCGTGGATTGCGTAATTTGTAGGAGCACCTGCTCTGGACCTTGCATCCTTCTCGTCTGCAGTGAATGCTCGCCACTCTGGTCCAGTATCGATTCGATGATCGCTTAGGACCAATCCACAAGTAGCACAGATCTTCTCTCCTTTCTCCATGTCCTGTACGACATCAGTTCCACCGCACTCTGGACATGTAAATTCGGTCGGATCACCGCTCTTGCGTTTTTTCCTCTCCCTGGTGGACATTGTTATTCACCTCAGACCTATGGGGTTCTGTGATACACTATCTGTGAATTTACCCTGCTTCTTTAGAAATATGAGAAGATGGCGCTCTAGTATTATCAATCGCCCCGCTAGGTACCGCTACATGATAAACCTTATATACTATAATATATAAGTCTTACGGTCTGTCCCCTCAGCCGTTTCCTTCAATTGCTGACAGCATGACCTCACCTTTTGATATAAAACTTACGAAGCCAATTAAAAGCAACTTTTGATGTACTGAACTGGACGCTAATACACATTTTGAGCCTCTATTTCCTTGAAATTTATCTATTGGATGACCTCTCCTCTCATTTTTCATGGACAGATCTGTTCTCTTCACTATTTTGCAAGAAAAACATACTATCCTCATACATACGGTACGACATTATGGGTGCTTAGCAATAGATACAGTGGATAGTATTACCTAAGCTTTCAGCTGTAACATGATACTTATTAACTATTGTTTATATTTTATAACTTGAGGGTTTACATTGACTGATGATGAAAAGATGACTCTCAATGAGTTTCACACGAAAATGGGAAAGAAGACCAACAATGGTGTCTGGGGTGTATTGGATAACAACAATCCTGCTGGGCACGAGCTTGAAGAAGCACTTGAGATGGCATACACATCAAGGTACCATTGGCGTCAGGTAGGAACACTTACGAACGATGTTCGAGCGGTGTACATGATTTGTAGAGTGTATGCTCACATGGGTAAGGGTGATTCTGCAATAGCATATGGGAACCTGATGCTTGAACTGGCAAAGAAGGCTGCTACTGAGGATAAGGATAACTGGGCTGATTTTGACATGCCCTTTGTTTACGAAGCACTTGCGAAAGCCTATGCGGCAGATGGTAACAAAAAAGAATGTGCAGAATACAAGAAGATGTCCCAGGCTCTGATAGACAAGCTTGAGGATAAACAAGACCGAGAAATTTGTCAAGGTGAACTTGACAAAGTATCTTGCTAATAACTCATCCCTGATAGGTTTCATTTGAGGTGAGTTTGTTCACCTAACAAGAGCTCCCTCCTCAAAACCATTAGAGAGGCAAAGAATATTGATCCTTATCCGGAGCTGGACCACCATCTATGGAATGTATCTTCATAGAATCTAAGGTATTCTTTGTTTCCAGTTATGAAAAGTTGGCCATCATTATCAATATCTGATGGCATCAGGAACGAAACAACAGTATCATCAATTATTGCAAATGAAACTGATACACTCCCCCTAACTCTCAAATCAAAAGGGAATCCAATTGGTCTATCTGAAAGAAATCTTATATCGATTCCTTCAGAAAGAAGCTTACCAAGTTCTGCACGAAGTGAAAACCAGTCTACTAAACCGCCAGAAGTTCGTTTGGTCACCCAGACTCTTCTTTTTGCAGACCTCAAGAGATTTCTAAGTTCAAGAATCGCATTCTCTAGAGGAAGTATTTGAGGTCTGTGATCTGACCTCTCTGACCTCTTTTGAATCTCCAGATCAAGAAGTATACCTAGTTCAGATATTTCTCGTAGTTGATTCTTATGTTCATTAATCAGAGCATCTGAAATATGTGCAACAGCTTCTTTTGGTGGAATTAGTTTGAACCGGAGTGGATTTTGATCTGTACTCTGTACTAATTTTTTTGCTTCAAGTCCCCTCAGATTATCATAAATTCTAGATCTATGAATTCCTGATAATTCACTTAGTTCAGAAGCTGTGTAAAACTCGTTTTGTAACATAGATATATAGAGCCGCGCTTCATTTTGTGTAAGGTTAAAGACTGAGCACAATCTTCCATGAATCTCTTCCTCGGTTGATTGACTGGTAATTCTATCTGAGTTCAAATCCATGTTACTCCGTGTTGCAACATTACCGTGAATATCTCTTATTAACCGTGCTGTTACTGCGACAAACTAGATGATTAAGCAATGGCTACAATAATGTCTATCTTCCCTGTAATCACTACCATAGTAGCGTCAATATTCATGTATCTGATATTCAAACAATGGCTTCGTCGGAGGCGAATCTATCAGCTAGTTTGGTTTGTATCGCTTATTATGTTCATAGCAACAGCCGCATTCGAAGCACTATCAGAATTCATTGGATGGAGTACTGAGATATACAGGATATATCTTGTACTCTCTGCATCGCAAGTAGCAATGATGGGTGCAGGTGCATTATATCTGATTCTAGCAAAAAATGTCTTTTCAACAAAGGGGTTAATCGCAATCGATGGAATTATCCTCGCTATTATTGCGATGTTCTCATGGATGATGACTCTGAGCACAATAACAGATTATGATGCTTTGGTTTTCGGAGCTATGGAATATCCCATTGCGGGTATAGGTACTTATTCTGTACTCGTTGTAATCGCTCTTATTATAGGTCGAAAAATGCAAGGTTCAGAAAAAAGAATGCTACATGGGCATATCTATATCGTGTTTAGTATTATACTCACATTTTGGATGGGCGCTTACGCAGCTGTAGCAGATATCATGGTTGAAAACTTTGTAGCTGGTATCGCAGTTGCTGGACACGCAATGCCACAACATGTTAGAAACTTCTCACCACTCCTTTCAGTAACTGGAGGATTCCTGTTGATAGGCGCAGCCTTCTTTTCATTTATCAAGACACGATTCACATTCAATCTTTGGATTGCGTTAGGAGGTCTAGCTATATCTATTGCAGGAACTATTGCAAGGTCAGGAGCTGATTACGGAAATGTACTTTACATTGGTGAAGTTATTGGAACATTTCTCCTAACAAAAGGATTTGTAGATTCTGACAAAGTCATTCAACAAAGACAGGAGAAGATCAAATCGAAAGAGATTGAATCCCCTTCAATCGTAGTGGATCAGAATGAAGAGTAGGCCCACAGAACTTCTCATCTTTGTCAGTGTAAAGATGACGTAGTGTCATGATAAGAGAGCTTGAGGAGTTGTGCATAATCTCAATGGTGCAACTCCTCAGTTATTTCCAACACTTTGAGCGTACTTCCTTCCTCTTTCTGTAACTTGATATGTCTGACCGAATTGGTCACTTGTACAAGAGTCACGAGATGCTGAGCATCTTGAACAAACTGATTCGTCCATCTCACAAGAACTAGAGCGCAACATACCTCTCTGTACCAACAACTTCAACATATCATCTAGCGTGCTAATGTCAACGCCAATAGCCTTAGCAATATCTTGTTTGCTCTTCATACCTCCGGAGAGGATTTCCTGAATTATCTGTTTCAACATTCTTCAACCCTCCAGTGGAAAGATTCCTCTCTCGCCTCCTAATTTTCCTGTAATCTTGAGTGCCGTAATTATGATCAAAACAAAACCAAACAACCATAGCCCTGGTGATAAATCATCGAAGACTATCCATCCGATCCAATCTTCAAGACCCAATAGTGAACCGAGTGCATTTGTACCTAACACAATGATATGGAGCACAAAGAGAACAAGTGCTAGCGTTGTTGCTACCAACGTGAAGGCATATCCTTCTCGTTCCTTATTGACAAGATGAGGTATACTGGTTAGATATACTGTTCCTACGATAATTAACATAATCGAGCCAATGAAATCATTGGAACTTGGTAGAATTGCAAGAAATCCTAATCCGGAAAAAATGTAGATGATCCCTGTTACGAGGTAAACTAGTCCTAAATATATACTGGCATAAAGCGGCCATGTAGGGAATTCACCATTAGCCAACGAAAATCCCTCCAATTAAGACTACAACCAGAGCAACAATATACGCCAGAATAACTTGGTATAGTACCGAAAATCCTGCCCATTTCCATGAGCCTGTTTCCTTCTTGATGGCCCCAACAGTAGCAATACAGGGTGTGTATAGCAAGACAAATACCATCAGTGCAAGAGCTTGAACAGGTCCAAGTAGACCTGATAGTGTCGCAGCAATAGCAGCGTTGCCTTGTACTGAGAAAATGACTCCAAGTGATTCTACTACAACCTCCTTAGCTAGCAATCCAAAGATTAGTGCAGTCACAATTTGCCATGGAAATCCAAGAGGTGTAAAGAGTGGAGCTATAGTATTACCGAATATTGCTACAAATGATTGCTCAACGGGAACTCCATAACCGGCTGGTCCGATGTTAGCAATAAACCAAATGAAAATCGCTCCTCCTAACAGGTATGTACCGGCTTTCTTGAGAAAGATAGTACCCCGTTCCCATGCGTGTGTGAGCGTACCATGAAGAGTTGGCACTTGATACATTGGAAGTTCCATCAACAGTGGAGAAGTCTGCTCTTTGAAGATTGTATTCTTGAAAATAAGGGCCATAATCACAGCCATTACAATTCCCAAGAGATACATGAGGAAGACCATTGTTCCAGCGATATCAGGGAAAAAGACTCCTGCAATTAACACATAAACAGGTAATCTAGCTGCACAGGACATCAATGGGCTAACTAATATGGTAGTCAGTCTATTTGCCTCACCATCCACTGTTCTTGCCGCCATTATGGCAGGTACACTACACCCAAATCCAAGAAGAAGAGGGATGAATGATCTCCCATGTAATCCCATCTTCATCATTATTCGATCCATAACAAATGCTGCACGTGCAAGATAACCGCTATCTTCTAACATAGAGATGGACATGTACATGAAGAGAATAGGAGGTATGAAAACAAGGATGAAACCTACTCCCCCAATTATGCCATCAGTGACAAGTGATGCCAACCATGGGATTGGGATTT
The DNA here is from genome assembly GCA_016841005.1 of Candidatus Thorarchaeota archaeon. The sequence continues at coordinate 7,946 of JAEORG010000173.1, forward strand.
GTGAAGTATATCCTCCAAGCCAGCTTAATCCAACCTCTATCATTGCCATAAAGACTTCACTTGCCTGAAATGTGAAGTGAAACATTGCCCAGACGATTAGTAAGAAAATTGGAAGTCCTAGATATCGATGTAGAAAAACTTGATCAAGCATATCACTAAGTACCCACTTTTCCTTACCTGGTTGATAGACCTGACAGAGAATATCTCCAATAATCTCGTATCTCTCATCAGCTAACATGAGTTGACTATCGTATAGCTCTTCGTCATCAAATTCAATTACATCCTGAGACGAAGGCTCATGGTTCATCAGGATACCTCCCTAACTCTCTTCATCAGCTCAGGTTTGTTGATCATCTTAATGACTTCTTCATCTCCCTCAAAGACTTTAAGAGCGAGCCATCGTGGAGGAAATCTATCAATCAAAGCCTTATCTTCTTCAAGTATCTCTACAATCTTCTTGAGTCTGTTCTCAATATCTTTACCGTATTTAATCGCGGGTGGTCTTAACTTCTCGAATTCTCCGTGATGGTGATGTCTTGGATGATAATGCAGATGGTCTTTACCATTAAGGTCTCCAGGTAGATGCTCAATTGGAATATCTTCACCGTCTTCTAATCTATGGGTATGATTCGGAACAACATCCAAGACTGTTTGTCTTAAATCATCCATTCCTTTTTTCTTGGTTGCAGTAGTAATTACGATCTTTGCTCCTAGTAATTCTGACAATCGCTCAATATCGATTGAATCCCCTCGAGATTCTACAACATCATACATATTCAATACTAGGACTAAGTTGACTTGAAGTTCGATTAACTGCAATGTTAGGTAGAGATTTCTTTCAAGTTGTGATGCATTTAGAATGTCAACAACAACATCCGGTCTATGATCTATCAGGTACTCTCTAGCAACTTGTTCATCCTCTGAAACTGCACTTAAACTGTAAACTCCTGGTAAATCTATAACTTCAAACTCGTGTTCCTTATATTCATAATACCCCTCTTTCACCTCAACAGTCTTCCCTGGCCAATTTCCAGTATGTTGTTTCATACCTGTCAGGTTGTTGAATATCACAGATTTTCCAACATTTGGATTTCCGATGAGTGCCACTTTGATAGGCATCTATGTATCAACCACCTTAACTAATAATTTGCTTGCAAGCCCATGTCCAAGTGCAACTCTTGTTCCACGAACTTGTACAAGAACTGGTCCATTCATACCACTCTGAATAACTTCAAAGACACACCCAGTGGTTATTCCAAGATCAAGAAGCCGTCTCAAAATTCTGCTATTACTGTGTCTAAACTGCCTTTCTGAATCTTCATGTTCCTTGTGTCGTCCGTGCATTCTAAACATCCGTTTTCCATGATGTGACACCCTGACCAATCTACAGGTTTTACCGGATTGCACATCAGTTAGACTGACGGTATCTTCGACCTTTGTACTTTCAGCTGTGTCATCAGATATCATGTTCGACCCTCAGAGCCGCAAGTATAAAATGTTAGTCTTATCTAACTTTCGAGTGGTTAATTTTTGTAATATAAGGATTTGGTATTCGTCACTAAATTAATCCGCACCAAAATCATTACATATCAACAATACCTCTCCATGGTTGTGGATAATTATGTCCTATCACAAGACACCCTTGAAATATGGCAGTGTAGAGGTTGATGACTTCATACCGACAAGTCTATCGGATGTTACGGTCCTAAAGGTCGCAGAATACACTCCAGATTTTTCAGATTTTGAAACCAAACTCAACGAAGTCCTTTCTTCACCAATCGGATCGAAACCATTTGATGATCTAGTAAAAGAGGTCTATGTTACCGGGAAACCTGTCATGATTATTGTTGATGACAATACGAGGCCTAATATTCATACTAGGGCACTTCTCCCTCATGTAACTAAGCGAATATTGGAACTCGGAGTTTCAAAAGAAGATGTCAAGATAATTATAGCAAGTGGTTCTCACAAGCCTCCAGATGCGGTGGCAATTGAGAACAGAATACTTGGTTCTGAACTCTATCCTAAATGGAAAGATAACATACTTATTCATAATTGTGACCAAGGTAACAAATTCCTCGGAGATACTACTCGAGGATCCCCGATTTACATTGATGAACGTGTAATGGAAGCTTGTCTGGTTATCCCACTGAGCGATTCAGAATACCATTATTTTGCTGGTCAGGCAGGCACTGTCAAACTCTTTTGTCCTGGTGTTGCTGGTAGAGAAACTATTCGTGTAAATCATCCTAGAATGTTCGATTTAGATAAAGGGTTTGTTGATGGTTGTAGACTTGGAAATTGTGATGGCAATCCAGTCATAGAAGATATGATTGAGATCGCATCTACTGTTGGCAAACAGCTACCTATGTTCTGTATTGATACAATTGTGAATCACGGTGAAATTGTCTATCTTCAAGCTGGAAACTTGATAGAGTGTCACAAAGCTGCAGCTGCTCCTCTAAGAAAATTACGAGTTGTTGATGTTGAAAAACCAGGAGATATTGTATTCGTTTCTGTTGGTGAGCTAGGGTTGAATCTCTATCAAGCAGGCAAGGGTATTCATGCTGCATGGAATGCCCTTCGTCATGATAAGAAAGGTTGGATAGTTTTGCTTGCTCCTTGTCAAGATGGAATTGGGAGTACAGCATATGAGGAAGCTATGCATGCTTCAAAAGATTTGGAAGTACAAGATGCGCTTCGATTTGTAATCGAAAAATATGGATCTGAGGAAACATTCAAGATTGGTAATCAGAAACCTCCTGATCTTTTCAGAATACTGCTTGATGTTGCAGAGGGTAATATCAAAGTTGTGACAGAATTAGACCCTGCTGAGCTTCGTGGAGTC
>JAEORG010000174.1 GCA_016841005.1 Candidatus Thorarchaeota archaeon
CTCAGCAGAATCGGAATATACCCGCTATTAAAGAAGATAGCATATTGAACAGTGAAAATGAAACCCTACTTAAGAAGAAGAAAAAAGGTGAACTTGAAGCATTCAAATCATTTGGTCTTCCACTTGTTGAATTAAAGGCGAAATACAAAAGCTATGTCAAATCCACAGCTTCTTCTCACGATGTGAAACTGATTTAAGGCGAAATACTATCTCTCAAATAGAGGAGTCATTATGTCAGCTGATAGAGAGAAGATTGAATCGCTCTTTGATGAACTCAAGGAGAAAGCATTGGGTTACATCGACGAACTTGATAAACTGAACTCTGAAACTGAGGATCTTCGGACTGCACGAAGAGAAGCAGAGGAGAAAACCTGGGCAGCCGAAGAAATGATAGCCAAACTGGAACAAGATCTAGTGAACGCTACTGCAGATACTGTGGGTAAGGATGATGAAATTGCTGCAATCATTAAAGAACGAGATGAGCTAAAGGCAGAGATGGGACAAATAAATGCTCAACTTGAGAAGGTCTCAGAACTATATCGAGAAACTTCTGCTGAAAAAGATAAACTCGAAGAAAAAGTAGATGTCAGTGACTTGCTTGCGATCTATATAATACTAATAGAGAACATATTCGGTGGAAAACCTCATGCTCGAGTACTCTATACATTGCATAATACCAAGAGTGTAATCACAAGAAAGAACATCATCTCAAGCACGGGGATTATGCCAACCGCAGTAACTAAAGCAATTCATGATCTCAGAAACGCAGACTTAGTTTCCTATGATGAAGAAACCCAAGAGGTAAAACTCATCAAGGACATCCTCTAGAAAAGAATCAGTGTATCTGATGAAATAGAGGAGATAACTTGGGAAGAGTCACATACAGTAGTACTTTACGTAACTATGCCAAGCGATATGGATTACACGACAAGCTAGGTTCAATAATAAAACTACTTGGTGAAGACGCACAGCAAGTATTTGATTGGGCAGAAGAAGAGGCTAAGCGAAGGAAGACTGAGAAGAAAAACCTTGGAAAAGTTGTTTTTGGACTTGTAGGCTATGAAGCTGCAATGCGCTTAGTACGAGAGAATCATCAAAAAGGAAGGCTCACCACAAAAAACGAGGTCAAGAAGCGAACCGGTCAGAAGGTGGAGATGCCAGTGCTGTACCGGGATGCAGGTCTCCGACACCCACAAGAAGCACGGAATCTAAGACATAATATCTTCCATGAAGCTTTCGAAGCGCTCATTCTACATTTATTTCCAGATGTCACGACAAGTGTCCCAACAACAGGAGAGGGACTTACACCAGACCTTATGGTGAATCATAAAAATCCAGATTGGACCATATCTGTTGAATACAAAGGATATCGTTCAATCACACTGCTTAGTGAATCAGAAGTTCTGAAGGGAATGAGGTATCAGCAAGCCTATGGTACTGCATGGCTTATAACGACAAGCAGTAAAACAGTTAGGGATGTATATGGAGCAGTTTTGAAATCTGAAGATATTATTCAACGAGGTTTGAAGCGACTCGAGAACATTAGCAAAAGAAAGACCTACACAGAGGAACAGAGAGAAAATAGAGGAATTGCCAGAAAGGGGATATCACATCTTCAGAAACACCAAGGTGAAAATCTAACTTGCAAGCTTGTAACAGCTGACGAGATTCTAGAGTCCTGTAAAGAGGGAAAACCTGTGAAGGGTTTAGCAATATCCACAGGATTTGAGTATGTTGAGATGTTACAAGATGCTGGCTTATCTAGGCATGCAGATAATGTTCTCCGCGTCATGAAGTCACCAACCGCAAAATTACATAGTGACACTGTAACATCAGTGCGTCTCATTGGATGATATTGTTCGCTTTTAAAAGGGAAAAAGACCCTCCCATTAGTGTTAAATACAATCCACTTTGAAGCAGGATGGATAACTGGAGGACATTGCTTGTCTGCAGATGAATTAGAACCATTAAAGACTCTACTCAGAGAACTTAGCCATAGATCACCAATCCTCGGTGCGGCTATCTTTTCAGTTGAAGGTCTTCCATTTGTAAGTCATTTTAGCAGTGGCGTCGAGGAAGTTTCAGTTGCGGCTATGGTGGCAAGCATTCAAGCAGTTGGAGAACAAACGGTAAACGAATTGCATCAAGGTGAGCTCCGTTCGATAATTATTCAAGGCACACGGGGCACAACTTTGACTGTTTCAGTAACACAGGGATATCTGTTAACAGTAACTGCTCCAGATAATGCCAAGCTGGGTCTTATTTTTAATGATGCAAAGATATGTGCGCGCGAAGCGACAAGGCTTCTTGAAGAGATCATCTGAGCGAATAGTAATGACTCTCTCATTTCCTTATCGATTTCATCCGTGTTGGACTAATGAAAGATCAGATCTATGGGAAAGGATTCATCTCCCGGTAGCACGAAAATGCAATGTTCAATGTAATTTTTGTACTAATCAAACATCTTCATGTTTTTCAATTGGACCCGGTGCATGTAAGAATTCAATGACTCCAGAAGATGCAATGAATGCTCTTCACCATGAAATGAAGAAGAGTAGCAATCTTAGAATCGTAGCAATATCTGGACCTGGCGAACCACTCTATAATATAGAAACATTCGTCACCCTTGAAAATGTAAGGAAATTCTATCCTGATATGAAATTCTGTCTAAGTACCAATGGCATCCTTCTTGGAAAGAGCGTGGAATACCTCGTTAGTTTAGAGGTTGCAACAGTTTCTGTATCCATGAGTGCGATACTTCCCAAGACTGTGAACAAAATCTACAGCTGGGCGATAATAGAGAGTAACAGAGTTGATGATGATCGCGTTGGAAATCTCATTCCGAAGTTGCAGCTTAAAGGGATAGAAGAAGCATCAAAAGCAGGCATTGATGTAAAGGTGAACACAATTCTTATTCCAGATGTGAATGATGACGAGATACTGAATCTCAGTAAGAAAATCAAACAAGCTGGTGCATCACTTCAAAACATAGTCCCGCTATTTCCCAGAGGACTCATGAGAAATATGAGTTCTCCATCTGTTCTGAAATTGAATATGCTGAGAAAAGCAGCCAAAAGATACATACCTCAATTCACTCATTGCAGGCAATGCCGAAGTGATGTAGTTGGCATACCTGGTTGCGATCGTGTTCTAAGCCAGTGATGCCGTTTCAAGGCAACCCATTTCAAGAAGCTTGTTTACAATGAACCAACAAGCATTCCTATCAATTTCTAGTGAGTCAAGTACATCTTTTACTTTTGCAGGTTTTTCAAATTTCTTAAGTAAATCATCTAGTGGCATACCATATTGAACTTTCAATCTATCGACTGACATCTTAGGGCAATCGCTAATTACGAGAATATCATCTTCTGTCAGTCGTTTCTTGAAATCGATCCAGCCATATTTTGATAACACTGATATTAATGCAGTAACATCTTCTTCAGGCAAACCAATAAGATCCAATATCTCAGATACCGTACGCTTCCCGTTGATGAAACTTTCAACACGTTCTAGCAAGCTATCAACCCTTCCGACTCTATAAGGAACAGACGTTCCACCTTTCTTTCGAACTGGTACCATGTCAATATCCGCAGAGGAGTAGGGGAACTCTCTTAGAACGTTAATTGCAAATTCCCTGAACCTTCTAACATCACCCTCAAATTGTTCTAATTTCTTACCGTGTTCTTCCTCCACTTGATTCAAGATTCGTAAGAGTTTTGCTCTATAGGGAGCTTCGTCAGGTACAGGGTCTACGACCAACAAGAGAAGTGTGTGTTTTCCAACTTCAATGAGAATATCATAAGCTGCTTTTCTGATTGTTCTAATAGGTGTTTTAGCAAATATGATGACGGCCGTAACAAACCCAGCTATCAAATCTGGATCCACAGTTAATTCAGCGTAGGGTATGTTGAGTAGTGACTCACCACCTTCAAGACGAATGAGCGAGATGTAACGAACTTTAGACACATCAATTGACATTTCGTTCCACCTCTCTTGGGATATCATTCTTCATGCCCTCATCTGAAGAAGGTTTGATAGGAGCGCAATCCGTTCTATAAGGATTTTCATTTTGTAATATCGACATATCCAAGCACTCCTGCATCAATTAGATTCCTTACGATCGTTGTCACAACGTCGATAGTATATGATAACGATTCACAGACTTCAGCAACCCCTCGTGTTCCATCAAACTTCTCCACTATTTCGGCAAGTTGTTCTCCATAAGCTCCTATCAAATACATAGGCGGGTTTGTAAGTTTCTTGAGATAGGAATCAGGACCCAATTTCCTATCAAGTCGAATCCATTTGTATCGATCCAGCATAGAAAATATAGCTCGTGTATCATTGACTGAGAGGTTAGCGGACTCCATGATTTCTTTTAATGACCGCTTTCCATTGATAAAACCTATAATAGTCTGTACTTTCTCATCTGTTTCGCCTACACTCCAAGGGATGGCAACATGACGGTCTGGTGCGGCTTCTGATTTTGATAAAATATGTGGCACCATCTCAAAGTCAAAATCTCGATATGGAAAAATACCAAGAACGTCAATTGCGTATTCTCTAAATGGGCGAATATCACCTTTCCAATTATGTAGTTGAGTGTCAAATCTTTCTTCGAAATCCTCAATTATATTGATGAGAGCCTTTCTGTAAGGTTCATCATCGTCAACTTTGTCAATAATTAATAAACCAACAACATGTTTTCCTTCTTCAATTACTACTACATATCCTTCTTTTGTGAAAGTCTTGAGTTGGCGGTTCTCAAAGATAATGATTGCAAGAACAAAACTGGCGATTAGGTCGGGATCAACACTCATTTCACGATAGGGAATGCCAAGAATTGGTTCACCACCTTCTCGTCGTACATGTGAGATATAACGTCCCAATGCCTTTTCTTCTTGCGCATTCATTATATTTTGCCAACTACGTAATTATCTATAAATTTGCTTAAATGAAATCTAATAACCCTGACTGAGTATCAATAGGATCGCTTATTCCTTCTTCAATGTTATATCCAATAAGCCTCTTAAGAGATATTACGCGATATGCATGTCCTATTCGAGTTACCAAGAGAGCCCCCTTCATCCCCACTACTTCACCTAAAAGTTGATGATCAATAATTGATTGATTTTTTTGAGGCCAAGGTAAAGGTTCTGCATCAAGACTGTGCAGATTGTAATGAGATGATAGGTTATCTAAAACAACATCATCGTATAGAAACTGAGATGAAATAGATGATAGAAAATTGTTAACTATTAGATGCGCTTCATCGAATCCCAACGATTTCAATAGAGAATTCTTCTTTTGATAGCCAGAAACAGCCAAGGTCACTGAAGGATGTTTTCCGATTTCATGTTCCAATTTTCGAGCAGCTTTGCCATCTCGTATCTCTGTAAGTACTCCTGCGAAGTCAGCTCCTTGCTCAACCCATCTTATTCTCACACGTTTCTTTGATGACACTCCTACCTTAAGATCTCCATTATTGAAAACAGCTAGATAGATGATGTAATCTGATTCTCTACACTCCTCTCGGCGTAGACTGTCCGCAAGACACTGGAATCCTGTACATCTAATACAAGGATCAAATGTGTCAAGTGCTGAACATTCTTGGCATTTTGTACCTTTTAGAACTAGACTGTTTAGAGGACAGGCGATCATTCTTCGTTTTTCTATCACTCTGCCAATACATCGTTTGGGACCGGTTATTGTCCAGGCAAGTTGGTCCCCAGGTTTTAGTTGTAGGAATTCTAACTTGTCATTCTCTTTCCTGATTGTTAATCCTGAGGAAAATCCTTCACCTTTCTCTTTCCATTTAACACTCACAATATGCATGCATAGTGCCTCAGAAGAATCTAGACTTACCCTTACCAAGTTTCATCCATTTAATCCCAGCGATTCCTAAATCTGTTCCACAGTTCGGACAGTATCCATCTTCTCCTAGATTATTGCATTTCAAAAATACTGAATAACGTTCCACTGCTTTGTGCCCACACTTTGGGCAGTAAGTGTTCTCAAAGTCATGACCGGGAATATTTCCGGAGTAAACAAACTCCAATCCTGCTTCTTTTGCTATTTTGATATGATTTTCAAGCGTGGCTGCAGAGGTTCGGGGTAAGTGAGTCATCTTATAGGTTGGAGCGAATGAAGTAAAATGAAAGGGTGTACGAGGTCCTATGTTTTCAACTGTCCAATTCGCAAGAGTTCTTGTATCATCAGGAAAATCTCCTACCTCAGGAATGATTAGATTTGTGATTTCGATGAAAATTCCTTTCTCCTTCATATGTTCCATATTGTTAAATATAGGGTCAGTTTTTGGCACGTCCATTAGAGTCTTGTAGAATTCTTTGTTGGCACTGCCCTTCAAATTGACTGAAGCTGCATCGAGATATGGAGCTATTGAATCGATAGCTTCAGTAGTCATATATCCATTCGTGACGAAGGTGTTGTACATACCCTCTTGATTTGCAATCTTTGCTGTATCATATGCTAATTCAAAGAATATCGTTGGTTCTGTATATGTATATGTCATGCCTTGACAATCATAATGATGAGCAAGTCTAACCAGCTCCTCGGGGGTGAGTTTCTCACCAATTGGAACTTCTCTCTGTGAGCTATGGTAATTCAAACAAAAGTCGCATCGAAAATTGCAAGATGATGTACTTATTGAGAAAGTATTAGAACCTGGAGCGAAGTGGAAGAGCGGTTTCTTCTCCACGGGATCAGGTGCCATTCCATCAATTAATCCATATACCTTACTATAGAGGTGCCCATTTTTTACCATACGAACTCGACAGAATCCAGTTTCTCCTTCGTCTATTACGCATCGCCTTGCACACAAGTCACATCTAACTGCGTCCTTGAGTTTTTTGTATAACATTGCTTCTTTCATTATTCATGCATTAGGTTGGCCATCTTATGCTCTTTATGGTAGGTATGTAGAGGACATTGCAGACATTGTTAAAAGCATAAAATGAGAATATACATTGGTTTGGGAGATGAATAACAAAAAGAGCCTTGATAGAATAGGAGGCCTGCTTGAAAAGGTAGCAACGAAGAGTCTACCATTCCTAAACCAGTGTTCAGAGACCAAATTTCTTGCATACTCAGATATTTCTCAGGCTCACGAAAAATACAGAATTTTGGCAAAAAAAGCATTTTCTGGGTCTGAAGAAATATTAAGCTCTAGACCTAATTGCCGCCAGGGAATTGAATCGGTGCAGTCAGAGTTGAAACGGAAGAAATTATCATCTGACCTCATTACCGCTCTTTCAGATCTCCGTACATCCTACTTGGAAGAAATCCTAAGACCTGCTGTAAAGGGATACTTAACAGAAGGAAAAGCACCTCGAGGAAATATTGAGGAGCTATATGAAAAGGTTTTCAGATTAGATGGACTCATTGATGTCGGGGAGTTCTTTAAACGCGTAGATTCACTCTGATGATTTTCCAGTATCACCGATTGTAAGAACAAGTTTTGTATCATCTACAATCCGCGCAATGCCAAGTCGTACAAAATCTTCAGCCCATTGAGTCATGATTGCTGGAGAAACACCTAACGATCTTGCCACTTCTCTAATTGTGATTTCCTTACTATCCTCTAAGATAAGGAATGCCTTGGTTTTCTCAGTGCTATCCATGAGACCCAGGTAACCGTTAAGACGCCCTTCAGTAATCTCAACTCGTCGCTTCATCGTGTCATAGTCGTTCTTAAAACGTTCATTACTTGCATTCAATCGTTCATTTTCTGATCTAGTTCTTTCAAGCTCTCTCATTGAGTCACCTGATTCTAAGGACCGCACACGAGCTCTTAATTCATCCATCTCCACAAGACGCTCATTGATACTTCCCGCTTCTCCTTCGAGTCTGGACACTTTTTCTCGATAATCACCAATCTCAAGTTCTTTCTTAGAGATTTCAGATTTCAAATCTGCTATCATATTTTCAGATGATTTCAGCTGTGATTCTGTGTCAGCTATTCGCTTCTGAAGAAATTCTGCTTCTGTTTCCAAAGCTTTTACATTTTGACGAAGGTCTGAAACAACTGAAGTATCTGCGACTGGTGAAGTTTTTAACGATTCATAAGCGTCTTCAAGACTTTCATTCCTAAGCTTAAGAGCTGCTAAGTTTGTTTGAAGAGAGATGTTTTCAGCTTCACGATTTTCAAGCCTTTGTTGAGCAATTTCAAGATCTTTCTTGAGATTTTCAGCTTGTACATTCAGATCATCTAATTGCTGTTGGACCTCAGTAGGAATTTCAACGCGAGGCTTCATACTAAGTTCTTTTGTTAGAAATTCTAGTTCAGTACTTGTCTTTTGGGAGTAATCTTCTACGGTTGCTTTAAGATTGGAAAGTTCGTCTAATGCCAGTTTTAGTACATCTTTAAACCCGTCAGTGATTTCCCGAATTTTTTCAAGAATTGGCGCTGACATTTCACTGCTAAGGCTTTCTTCCATTGGAGTGAATTGTTGATCGATTATCTGCTTCAGAGTGGTATTGACAAATGTAACATGTAGATTTGTCTTTGCATTCCTTTTACTCTCATCCAGAACGTTGTTTCTGACTCCGACTAGATTACCTTTTAGTGATACCAAGAAAGATAGTACAACTGGAATTAAATCACGTTCGATTCTATCAATGGAACTCTCAACTTGAGTTACATTACGCTCAAGTAGATTCATACTATCTCTCAAACGATCAATACTCTTTTCTATCCCCATTCGTCTACGAACTTGATCAGCTGATGCAACTTTCAAGAGATCACTTGAAACTCTACCGGAGTCTACTAGCTCCTTCCGCATATTATCATCGACACCTAAATCGTTCAGAAGCTTGTCGACGACTTCATCGTGATCATCCTTGGGGAACTCTTTCTCATCTCTCGACATGAGATTACCTCACTCATCAGAACCTTATTGAGAGTTAGAATTAGACACATCTTGATAACACATAAATCTATTCGATTTGGGTCCTCGAAGGGCAGAAAATCACGGAGATGTAAAATTGAGACTCTTAGTGGAGATGCAAGCCAATATACATAATCGTGGATCAACAAAAATTCGCGATGGTAAAATGGTGTGGCATCTTCTTACAGACATGGATAATCAATTCGTTGAGGGGCTTGATGTCTTTCCACCAGCAAGAGTCTTAGAAAAAGCTGAAAGTAACATTGTCGCAATTATCAAAATACCAGACCTTAATCCTGGAGAGAGTTTTTCTCCTACTGTCATTATGAGGATCGATACTGTCACTAGGGATTGGCTAATGGAACCACTCCCAGTACCGGACAATGAATTGCGAAATCTTAGAGGTACTTTTTGTACTATGCAGAAGTATTGGGAAATCGATGATGCGATTGTACAAGAACTATCTGAACGAATCGCAGAGAGTAGTGGGAATGACGAAGCCTATGCACGACTTGCCCTTCAAGTTGTAAGAGAACGAGTGAAGCTGAAAACGCATCTTGACGTACGACTCGGAGCAGCTGAAGCTGCAAAAATGAAAGAAGGTGATTGTGATGAGCATGCGGATTTGTTCATCGCCCTGACACGAGCTGTCAAGATTCCATCCCGGAGGGTTGTGGGGCACATCTTCCGGGGAAGAGGAGATCCCGAACCACATGCATGGAGTGAAGTCTATTTGGAAAACGTTGGATGGATACCTGTTGACCCTGCATTGGGCCGCTTTGGTACGTTAACAGAGAACTATTTTTCGAGAATTAGAGAAGGATTGGTATCAGAACGTCCTACAATTCAAGTTATCATGAATAGGGCTAATTCAGAACCAGTGGATATCGATGAGCACGTAAACATGCGAATTCTCATGAATGGCAAGTCTAAAGTCCGGTAATCATCTTTGAGGCATAAAGCCGTACGAACATTTCTGCTCCAAAGTGCCAAGATGAATGAGTATCGAATATACAACATTGCACCTTGGGTAAAAGAGGTGCTTCTAGCGCGGAACGTAATGTAGATGCGAGGTGGTGAGAAAGCATCTCACCATATGCAGCAATTTGTGGAATCGCTGTCAAAAACCTCTGTGATGTAGTTTCGAGTTTTCCTGGTTTGTAATCACATATCTGGATTACACCATTAACAATTCTGATGAGGTCAATATGACCAGATAGATTGTATCTATTTGACCAGACTGGAGTTTCAATAGCGATAGCCAAAGGGTCTGTAATTAAGAAGTCAACTAGGATTGAATGATCAGCTCGGTAAGATACATCATTTCGTTCTCTGTGTAATTCTCTGATATGTTCAACTATTTCATATGTAGCATCTAAATGAAGGGTATTAGATTTCTCAAGCTTTTTTCTAAATTTTATTTTGGCAACTTTCGACATCTGTTTAAGTCGAAGTTTTGAAGCACTTACATAGAACGGATTTGTAAATGGTTCTTCTGGAAGTTTCCCTGAAATTACAGTTGATAGATGCGCCCATAATGATGCCGCATCTCCTTTATCCTTACCAATTCTTTCATGATTTGTTCTATTCCATTGAAAACCATATGCGACCTTACCATGCTTGAATTCTCTTCGAGCTATATCATAATGATCGCCATTCATTCCCCTTCACTCTTCCATCTAGAGCCAATCTTTTTAATGCACCGAAACTCATCAATAACTGGTAGTCATAAATGACGTTCGCATTTGTGGTGTTTTATCGGCTCATGAAGATGACTCCTGAAGAAGCAGGAAAGGCTAAGGAGTTCTGGTCGGAATTCTCAAGTAAGGATTGGCCAAAAGATTTGAAAATAATTGGAGACTATCGGTATGCTTGGGGAACGGAGTGGAATGGCTTTTTACTCCTTGAAACAGAGGACCCACAGATGTTCTTTGAATTTTGGCCAAGATTTCGTGAAAAGACTCGCTGGTATATTGATAACACTCGTACAGTCATTGGTCAGAAACGAGAAACTACTGAGTGGCTTTCAACTTGATTCTTTCTTATTCTAATTCAAAAAATAAGAAGTAGTGGAAGGGCCACCGAGGGGCCCATCCAATTCATTGTTTATACAGCTGCTTCTTCCATCAATTCTACAATCCAATTGACATCCTTCTCAAGAATGCCATCTCCAGACCTGTATATCATAAGAGATCCTGCATCTGCATTTACAACTGTGGTAAGAAATGCACCACTTGGATATGCAAATGTACCTCTAAATCTACTGATTGCTCCTTTGTATCTCCTGGTGTATAGACCAATTTCCTCTTCAGTCTGTATTCCGGTTCCTTTAAATTCTGCTTGATTTAATGCGCCTTTCTCTACTCCAGTGAGTAGAACAGCAGCAATATCTGCGGCACTATCGTAGACCTTCTTGGTGCCACCATTAAGATTCGCTGCACGGATTTTTGCCTCAGTCGCATCTTCAATGATTTTCACACATTTTCTCGCAACTCTCTCTGAACCACGAATCTCTATGGTCCCCTTGTCTAGTTTTATGAATGCAGTTCCTCTATCAACACTGATGTAGTGAACAGGAGTTTCTGCATCAAAAGCTTGCACAGGTACTCTGAATCCTGCTACAAAATCACATTCCACAACTTTTCCTTTTATAGTAGCATTGGCGAATCCAGCTGTGATATCTTTCTTATTCTTAGGGTCATATGGAATCGCTTTCAGCGTACTTGTAAGCTTTGCTGGAGTTAGGTTAAGCCCTTCAAATTTGAAGAGCTTTATGGACAGGCCCATTCCACGTGTGCGAATGAGCGTTGCTTTCTTGGATTTGCTCATATTTTTCACCTCGGTGGTGAGGCCGTATTTCTACTGACCTCTGCTTCCACTGGAAAAGTAGGAGAATTTCTATATAAATGAACACCTCAAATCCAGACATTAGCTGGTTCCCCATCCAGGTAATACATGGGTATGTATGAGGATATCAAACAAGGTTGATTTTCTGAAAACTGTCCATTAATTGGTGTCCTATTGGCGCCAAATGGAAATCAAATGTTTGGTTTTGAGAGAACCAACTCAGATTCAAAGGTCAACAAAATTCCTTATCAAGAGAGTACAATCTCAGAGAATCAGATGATTTGAATGAAAGTTCTATTTGTAACTGGATCTGGAGGTCACACAAAAAGAAGTATACAGTTAGCCGAAAAGATGAAGGCAAACAAGATTTTTGTTGTTCCATTTGAGTCTGAACTTACGAAGCAAAAGGTTGGTTCGAATTATATCAGTGTGATTTCACCTCGTTACCAAGCTAAGTCCAATCTCATACTAACTATATTTCGGACTCTCTTTTTATTCCTTCACGGTCTTTTCATTCTCATCATAACTCGTCCAGATGTTGCTATCAGTACGGGATCGGGACTTACATATCCCATCTTTATGATGGCGAGATTCCTAAGAATAAAGACCATTTACATTGAAAGCCCAAGCAGAGTATATCGACCTTCCAAAGCAGGAGCCCTGCTTCTTGGCAAGGTTGACTTATGGTTGAGCAGTTGGCCAGAACTTGCCAGACGGTATGAGGGAGTTGAATATATGGGGATGATCTCATGATTCTTGTAACAGTTGGCACATCACTTCCTCATGATGACATGATTAGAAAGTTTGATGAACTGGTTGGCTCTGAACAACTGAAAGATGAAGTAGTGGCTCAAATTGGTGCTGGTAATTACATCCCGAAGAATATCGAGTACTTTAGATTTTCAAAGACTCTTGAGCCTTATTTCAAGAGAGCAGAGATTGTAGTAAGTAACTGTGGTGCGGGAACAATACTTGAGAATACAACTCAAGGCAGAAAATTGATTGCAGTTCAGAACCCTGACATTACCGGAGGCCATGAATGGGAATTGGTCACTAAGATGGAGAAAGGATCACATCTGATATGGTGTAAAGACATAGATGATCTC
>JAEORG010000175.1 GCA_016841005.1 Candidatus Thorarchaeota archaeon
ATGATGCTGAACATGTCCTATTATCACCTACTGGCAAGACCGAACTCGCTGATATTATCGAGGAGCTTGCTAAATGAGAAAAGATGAACTACTCGAATTACTGGAATCATATCGTGAGGAAATTGTAGAATTCAAATCCTTATTGCAAAAACACACTCAAGACATAATATACACAGCTGATATCATTGAAAGATTGAAGAAAATATCTATGAAATGGTTTGACGAGCTTCAATCTGTACTTATTCATTTTGGAGTTATTGAAGATGTCATTTTGGAATTTAGTAGTAGTTTTGAAACCCTACTGATACTGGTAAGCAAAAAAGGACCGAGTAAATCATCTATACTGAAAGAAATAAATGATATCCTTTCTGACTATTCCGGAAAACTTATTGTTGAAGTTCAAAAATATTCACAATCCAAGCTTTTTGTTTCTTCAATTTCATATATTGAAGCAATTTTAAAGAGTACCACTGATGATGAACGTAACTACCTGCTTGAAGCAATCGATTGTTTGCGAGTTGGAGCAAAGCGAGCGGCTGTGATAATGGGGTGGTGTGCAGCAATAGATCGACTCCACAGAAAAGTAGAATCATTAGGATTTGATACATTTAATCAAAAAACAAAAGAAATGAATGCGAAAACAACAGGAAGATACAAGCGATTTAGTAGTTCGTTTGAAATCTCCTCTCTTGCTGAATTTCGTGCACTTGTTTTTGATACTGTATTGCTGTGGGTGTTAGAATACTGGGAACTGATCGACTACAATCAGCACAATCGCCTTGCAGCTTGTTATGTCATGAGATCAAATTCAGCTCATCCTGGTGATACAATAATTTCTGAAGAAAATCTGATGTCGTTCTTTTCAGACTTGAGAGTCATTATCTTTGATAATCCTGTCTTTCAGATCTAATGTGGTGGTTACAAAAAATGGTTACGCGGGACGAGTATCTTAGTGAAATCCTTTGTTCAATTTCCGAGCTTTGGGGTATATGTACGTCATGTGGAGATTGTTGTAGGAAACAGAGTCTTCCATTGCATTCACTTGAACTACCATATATTATTCATTCATTTGATAGCGAAAAACACGCTGGAATATACATTAGACGAAATCCGTATCCTTTCAATATTCAGACAGAGTATTATTTCAGATTCGACTCAGTCTGTCCATTCTTGGATGCAAATCGGTGCCATATCTATTCAAGAAGACCTCTAGTCTGTAGATTATTTCCAATTCGTTTGGAAGCTTTTCTAGATTATCCCTCAGATAGTTTTAGAGAACCAATGTTTCAAATTGTTTCTGGACAGTCTAGTCATTCCTGTATGACAAACAATATCATGTTTCTTGAAAGACTCAAAACTCGAGCTTTGGATTGGGGAAAATCGGGTGCAAAAATTATTGACTATATCGTATCGACCATAGTTGATGATTTGAATTTTGCTTATCTTTTTGGACAGGAACCTAAACGAGATAATCACGCATTCTCTCCTGATATCAGCAAGATTAAGTCAGAGCCCGATTTTGCAAGTATATTATTGGATAAATTATTCAGTATTTACCATAGACAGAATTTGCTTACTGTTGAAGTGTGGAATCGTTTGGTTCCATTAAATGATATTGAAATCACTTCTTTAAGAAGTGATGAATGTTTGTTGAATTCAAAAAATGAAGTGACACTTCTATTCAGACGCATGGAAAAGAAAAAACATCCATTACTAAGATGGAGAAAGAATTTCTTATAGACTCTATTCGAAATCTTTCTACATCATTAGATGCTTATTCTGATTTTTTCAAAATCTGACATAGGCAATCTGAACTTTAGTTTAAACTATCATTTGGTCATTGGTTATCTACAATTTCAGCTTATCATTATCAAATACAAACTCTTTGAGAATCCTCAGGAAAGCTCTTAGATCATCTTTTGTTATTGGAATATCTACAGGATGAGCAGCATGATTTCTAATTGTTCTTTGAGGATCTAACCTTGCATATTGATTTTTTGTTAGCAGTCCCCAATAAACTAGCATAAGAAGGGTGTTTGAATCACTTACATATCCATAGTCTGATAGATCTGTAATGTCAGTGCCTTTTGAGAATCTTAAATAGAATCCTTTCTTATTATGCAAAATTTTAGCATCTTCATTGAATTTGTCAAAGCCTTCTCTTTCGACTACACGCTGCATTCTATCAGCAGCTGCACACCATGCAAGGACAGTTGCTGCTCTATACCATCCCGCTATTGCACAGGCATGTGCCTCATCAAAATATGTTTTCTCAACTCCTGATACTTCTGGGAATAGATCTTTCCATTCATCCGTATCGTTCCTAGTATCCACCTTTGATGATTGTTGCTGAATGGGTACTATTAGAGATGCATTGAATGACCTAATGAGTTCGTCGGCAATTTCCAGAAGCGTCATGGTTGAAGGAGCCTCGGTATATGCAAGCTCAATGAGACGGTTGAATGCATCATCATATTTTCGAATCGTTTCCATTTTAACAAATGGTTCAACTATTTTGCGAATTTTATCTGTCCATTCTGTAGAAATAGAGATTATTAGTTTTTTAATTGATTCTTTTCGAGTCCGTTTTCCAGTTGCAGTCTTTACTTCCTTTCTGAGTTTGCTGATATCGATTTTGAGATTTTCAAGAAGCTTGACAGCTTCAATCTTATTCATTATCAATTAACCTCTTTATAACCTCTGCAAGCTTCGTTAATCCCTTCTGAGATAAAACAACAGGATCCGCTCTCGAATCAACAAAGTATTTTGACCTATCATCAAGCTTTCTATTGAAATCCTTAACATCATAATCTGTTCCTAATCTAACACGAAGAGCCTCTCTGGTAAATTCAAATCTGCCTCCAATCATGGCGGATTCCAATGCTTCAAGGCATCCTAATTCCAAATGTAAGTCTGGTCGCTTCTTGGTCCTTGTGCGGTCATAGTTGTATCTTCTATTGACTGTTCCTTCTTCGATACTAAACAACCAGATGAACTCTTGAGCATCGATATCATGTTTCTGAATGAAAGCTGTCACTTCTTTTGGGATTCGAGGATCTTCTAAGTTTCTTTCGTCC
>JAEORG010000176.1 GCA_016841005.1 Candidatus Thorarchaeota archaeon
AAGTAATTTATTTCGAAGGATACCCTGCTGCTAAGACCCCTGTTGATCATCCATTTGTAAAGATTGTAAATGCCGCAAATAAGAGAACTCATGGACATGATCTAATTGTCCATCCAACAAGTCCTGGGTCTGGACCGTTGTATCTCTTCAATGAATATGTTCCAATGGTATCAGTTGGGTGTAGTGATTATCTTGGCAAGGCTCACTCTCCAAATGAGAGTATATCTCTAGAGAACTTTCGAAAGGCTCAACATCGTGTCGTTGCAATAATGGATGAAATGAGTCGCTGGTAGGTCCAGCGCTCATCTCATTTCTCTACATAGATACTAAGGCAGAGGAGGTCGGATATTCAAATCCTTCTCCCACTCTATCTCGTATTCGTAGGTTATAGACATCTCTTGGTCTTTTGTCATCTTGGTTTCCCATGTAAGGATTCCAAGTTCATATTTCTTGTAAGACAAAGATGGTTCTTTCAATTCGATAACGATCTTCTCTGAATTGCTGTATGGAATTCTGTCCACGATACGCATCTCGATTTCATCTTTTGAGAAATTCTTGAGTTCAATCTCGTATTTGTAACCTCGTCGTTGCTTTCCTCGAGTTAAGCCTGCTTTCTCAGTATCTTTCTCAAGGAGCTTCTTTTCTGCTTTAATGTCGTAGGAAGCTCTGGTTCCCAATCTGAATTTCTCTCTTGGTGCTATGAGACCAAGGCTTGTTTCACCAATATAGTCCCCAGCTGCATAGACCTTAACATCGCCTGGTAGAAGAACAGAATCTCCATTGGTTATCTCATCTTGAGCTACAACTTCGGGCATAGCATAGGCATTCCAGAAGTGTAATCTCTTGGATTCGAATTCTTCAAGGGTAAGGGTAATCGGACTCGGGTCTCGATTTGCCTCAATTGAAACCTGTCCTGGTACATCATAGACTGTAATGCCACCAAGAGTTTCAGAAGATGTAGCATAAGTTTCAATCAATTCAGGTTCTGGTTCAAATCCAATTGCATCGTCAATTTCCATGGGGGCTTCTTCTACCTCATCATAGTCCTTGTCCGCTGACATCAGACCATCAAGACCACCTCCAGAACCATATCC
The DNA here is from genome assembly GCA_016841005.1 of Candidatus Thorarchaeota archaeon. Next base: position 1,095 of record JAEORG010000176.1, read on the forward strand.
CTCGTACGCAACAGCTTGGTAGGTATTCACGTAGAATGGATCTGGCTTCACAATTGAGACTGGTCTTGCTGAAGCAGTTGACACCACTAAGTTGATGTCTTTCCAGTCCTCTAGTGAATTGTTGTAAACCATTGCGATTCGTTTCAATGAGGTTGATCCTTCGCCGATATCAACGTCATAATTAGGGTGCCAACTAGCAGAGGATATCTGATAGGTAACTTCTAACTCTAATGTAGTACTTTGCTTAGCATCTATTGTTACTAGAACTTCGGTTAGAGTTTCAGTTCTTCTCTCTCCCTGAATCCGTTGAATATTTTCACGGAGTACGCGTATCTCAGCGTCAAGATCCTGCATCTCTCTTGTTAGTTTTCTCAGTTTCTTCTTTGCATCTCGTATCAAGTCTTGATTTGCATTATCCATGCTTGCTAGATTGTCCATACCAGTTTCTCCAACACTGAACCACTTTCCAAACTCTGCACTGAACTGATTCATAATACTAGTCTGATTTGTGACCCTATTCTGCTGAAGTTCAATCTGGTCTTGGAGTGTTCGTTTTTTCTTTTCCAATGCGTGAATTTGGTCTAAGAGTTCCTTTGTGTTTCCTTTAGCCTCAAAGGTAGTTGTTACTTTTTTAACATCAATTCCTCGAAGGATTGCATGACCACGTCCTTTTACTCGAAAACTCTCCTCATGAGCGTGTTGAGTGATTCCACCGACACGTATGATTTGTTCTCCCTCTGCAATCTCGGTCTTGCCTGTCCTTACAATCCTTGCACCGTCACGGAACACTGTTACGGATGTTATTGCTGTATCTAGTTCTTTCATTTTCTCGCCTCCTATGGTAACGGTGGGTGAACCGTGACATCTTTCTCCCAATTCACTTCGTATTCATACTCAATGATTGTCTTTTCATTGGATTGAATGGTCTTGTGCCATTCTAGAATACCTAAGTTGTGTTTCTCCACACCAAGTTTCTCCCATTCTGCTTTCACTTCAATCTGAGTGCTAACACTATGGGGTACTCGATCGAAAATGTCGATTTCAACTGGTCTCTTCGAAAAGCTTTGTATCTCAAGTCTATACTTGTATGACCTCCGGAGTTTTCCTCTTAAGACTCCTGCTTTCTCGACCTCGCGTTCAGCAAGCTTCTTCTCAGCCTTAACATCATAAGCTGTTCGAGTACCCATCTTGAACTCCTCTCGAGGAGAAATCTGGGAGATTGAGGTTTCTCCAATATAATCCCCTTCTGCGTAGACCTTAACGGTTCCTGGAAGTATAACATTACTTCCATTTGTTACCTTATCCTGTGCAACGACTTCTGCCATCCCTTCTGCATACCAGTAATGAATGGTCTCAGACTCCAGCTCTTCTTCAATGAGTGTTATTGGGTGTTTTTCATTGTCTGCAGGAATTGTCACCTTCTTGGGTAACTCGTAGACTGAAATTCCAGAAACTGTCTCAGTTGCCTCAGCAAATTCCTCAATCATTGCTGGAGCTGGAGCTGGCGGTGGCATTGCACCTGGAGCTCTTGCTGCCATCTTTGGAGCACCAGCTTTCTCACGCTTTCTCATATCCCTCATTGTTCGTGAGATAGCTACTGATGGGTCATAGGTACTAACATAATATGGAGTTGCTTCAACAGCTTCAACGGGTCTGGCTGTTGCTGTTGAAACCACTAAATCTACATTTATCCAGTCTTCCTTTGTTCGATTATATAGGAGAGCCATCCGCCTCAATTTCGCATTTCCCGGAAGTAAATCTACATCATAGATAGGATTCCAATTAGCGTTGTTGACTTGATAAGTCACTTCTAGTTCAATCTCAGATTCTTTAGATAGCTCAAGTGTCACTTCAACGGAATAGAAGTATTCCGTTCTTCTTTCAGAACTAATTCTTCCAATATTTGCTCGGACAGCTTCAATCTCTTTGTTGAGATCTGCAATCTTATCTTCAAGTTCGTGAATGATTTTCTTAGTATCCGTAAACATTTTTGATGAGGTCTTATCCATCTCGGATAGTTGCTCAATTTTACCTTCATTGGCAGCGAATACCTGACCATAGTGGTTCGAAAACTCAGCTACTACACTAGCAAGATTACTTAACCTCTCATTCTGGAACTCATATTCATCCTGCAAATCTTCTCGTTTATGTTGTAATTCCATGAGTTTATCATGGAGTGGTTTTGCATCCACTGAAGGTTCAAAAACTTCAGTTGTCATCTTTATATCGATAGTTGATATCGCAGCAGGTCCCTTTCCTTTCACACGGAAGCTATCTTCTTGTGCATACTCAGTGATGCCATAAATGATTGCTTTCTGGGGACCTTTTGCAAGTGTTACTTTTCCGATTCTAGTAACGCGTGCACCATCTCGGAATATTGTAACTTTGGCAATTTTTGTATTAACTTCTGTCACACAAATCTCCCTCAGAAGCCTCTACATGAGTGCATTTATTCTTTGAGGGGGTAATGGGTTGTACGACTCATCGAACATTTTGTGCAGGTAATTTGATATTGAAACGACACCCAGCTTTTTCGCAATCAATCAACTCGATAGTACCGCCTTCAGATTCGATAATTGCCCGAGTCAAATAGAGTCCTACACCTCGTCCCTTACTTCCAGTTGTGACCCCTCTTCCGAATAACTGATTACGTATTTTCTCATTGATACCAGGGCCATCATCTTCGAATACTATGTCCAAATGTGTTTCTGTTTCTTTGATATGAATCCGGACTGTTGGACTATCTCCTGCATGTTGGGCCGTATTTCTCAGGAGATTTTCGAAAGCAAGCGCTGTAAGTTTCCCATAGTAGAATTTGCGGGGGCGCAAGGCAGATTGAAAATTGATATCTACAGTCAGACCTTTGAAGGCAATTTCAGCTCGCTTACTTATGGTCTGCAATACAGTCACAATGTCTTCATCAAGTTCATCTTCTGTCAGTGAAAAAACGTGAATTAGACTCCTCATTCGTTCTGCAGCTGCAAGTGTTGATTCTATGAAAGCTAATTGCTTTCTATTTTGGTCTTCTG
>JAEORG010000177.1 GCA_016841005.1 Candidatus Thorarchaeota archaeon
AAACGTATCATTGACTCCAGCATAGTGCATTAAGTCACCATTTGTGTCGACGATGTCACCGTAGTAGTATTTAGGTAGTGAGAAAGTTCTTGGATCTACTCTTGCTCCTAGTACTATTGGGGGTACAACAAATGTTCCAGTTGATAGTCTAGATAGCCAAGATGGAGAAACAGGATTTCCGTGTTCATCGATTGCTTGCATTCCGGTCCAAAAGATGTTCCTAACAATTTCTTCCGTGAATGTGACCGCAAATATGACACGATAGGTTGTTGTAGTTACAGTGTAGGAGGAGTTGTCCAAATTCGCTTCCATGAAGTGACTCATCGAAGGTTCATCAGCACCTGCAGCATAATGGAGCGTTACAGGAGCTGCCCAAGTGTCGGCAGTTGCATTATATTCCAACCAGAAAATTGCTCTTTCGACACCAACTTCACCGCTACTACCCCAAAATCTCACGCTATCGAGAGCATTACCTTCGCCTAGGAAGCTCTTCGGAATAGTGATATCTATCCATATCTCTTCCCCAGCATTCACTCTCCAGCCGTTCTCTGAAATGCTTGAGCCGTTCTCCTCGTATAGTACATCTATAGTGGGTTGAGGACCGAACGCCCATTCAGAGCTCTGTTCGCTGTGGCTAATCTCTTCAAAGCTGTCGACAACATCCCATGCAACTACGACTAAAGGATCTCCAGGTGCTTGGGCTGCGACATATGAAGAAGATACTGCCACGCTGGCTAGCAACAGAGTGACTAATAGGATTGTATTCGTTTTCTTCATTTCAATATCCCCTAACCAGTTCCTCAACATTCCACGAAATTTCGGGATATAGTCTCAAAGAAAATCGTGAGTGTTCTCCTCGTCTAATGACGCGTATTCGCGCGGCATTTACGGAATGTATGTAGGTGACTGGCATTCGATTCATCAAAGGATCATTCCTATAATCCTCTGACGGAAGTAACCGTTGAACTGCAGTATAGTATAGTAAATTCTGTATATTAAAGGACGTTGGATGATTAAACTAGATGATTCATATAGTAAACATCTTCTCCTATTTTGATACTACATGAAGTATATCATCAATTTTGATTAGCGATGCCTTATCATCGTTTTCGAGAATATGTACAAGATCTTTTGTTTCAGCTAAAGCTAGAATGAGTGAATCATCTGGATAGTCACCATAAAGGATTCGAGAAAGAGAATAAATGGAGATTGGATTTTCACTCAGAACTTCATTCGTATGCTCTATCTTTTGGGAGTAATCTTCCATCAACTCACTTATTCGATCTTTTAAGTTCGTTATTTGCTTCCTGTGTCCTGGAAGAACCAAGAAGTCTTCATACGGTTTCATTTTATCCAATGAATCGAAGTAGCGAAGCATTGACACCCCGAGACTTCCATCAAAATCGAGACTTGGATTTGAGCTTATATCGCTAAGGATATGATCACCAGAAAATAATATTCCTGCATCCTCACACGCATAACAGAGCGACCCAAGAGAATGTCCTGGAACCCAGATACATTTGAGATCACCAATCCCTGAAGAAAGAACTTGGTCGTCTTGAAGAGTAGCAGTCGATTCTACTGAATCCCCGAATCTAAGAAAATAATCCGCAAGGCTTCGTTGAGAATCCATTGGAGTTCCTTCAATTGGAGCACCACATTCTTTCGCTATTCTCATGTATGAATACATTCTTTCCTCGATATAACCATCCCAATCTATCAAACGAGGAGCATCCAATTCATGCATGAAGACAGATAAATCACCATTCCTAACATCATAAATATGGGATGCCAGACCTATATGGTCAACATGTCCATGAGTAATTAGGATTCGTTCAATGTCCTCTATTGTATAACCTATAGATTGTAGTCCATCAGATAATGCTGCAATAGATTTGCTCGATTTAACACCTGTATCAATGAGCGTAAGGGGTTTCCCTTCGATGATGTAACAATTGACTGGTCCTACTGCAAAAGGAGTTGGTACTACAATCAGATGGACTTTATCTAGACTCATTATTGTGTCATAACTCCTGGAAATATACACGAAGGAGCTCTGCAACATTTCTTGCTCGAGATACAACTCCTCTATCCCTATGAGGCCTCGACCCATCAAACATATCAGAAATCGTACCTAGACAACCAGCCCGTATAGAATCAAGAACAGGTCTGAAGAACTCGATTTCTGCATATTTCTTTTTATCAGCTGTTCTCCCGATTACAGTTAGAAATGCAGAGATATACGGACCAATTAACCATGGATGCACAGTTCCTTGATGAGTAGCGCCTGCTCTGCTACGTGGACCACCTGTGAGTGCTCGAGAGTATCGTTTGTCTTTGGGTGAGAGTGTTCGCAATCCAAATGGAGTGAGTAATTCATCACTGACTACTTTTAGTACAGATTTCTCCATTTCCGGTTCTAGTAACCTATAGGGAAGACTTACTGCGAATATCTGATTAGGTCGAATGGAATCATCTTTCTCAGTATCAGTTACTAAATCGTAAAGATATCCACCTTCTTCATCCCAGAATGTTTGCATGAATGCCTCTCTAATCCATGAAGCAACTGCGCGATACTCGTACGGGTCACGTCCCATCATTTGGGACATATCTCCCATTGCCATTAAGGCATTGTACCAGAGCGCATTGACTTCTACACACTTACCTATTCTTGGCGTTGCACACCAATTTCCAACACGCTCGTTCATCCAACTGACTTCAACACCTTCAATTCCAGATGAGATCAAGCCATCATGATCTTCGTGTATGTTAAACTTAGTACCAATACGATATGCTGTGATTATCGACTCCATTGTATCCCATATTAGTCCTCGAAGGAATTCGAAATCATTTGTTGCATCGATATATTGTTTCACAGCCATAATGAACCAGAGTGAAGCATCAACAGAATCATACTCCGGTTGTATTCCTCGATCTGGAAAATCATTCGCTATCAATCCGTAACGTGAATGTCTTGCATAGGTCTGTAGAATCTCTCTTGCATCCTTGAAGCGGCCAATAGCCACAGTCAGACCAGTATGTGCAATCATCGCGTCTAATCCAATATCAACCAGTTCATGGTATCCTGCAATCACTGACTTTCTATTCGTGGATGCCCTATCGACGATGAATGTATCTGCATTATAAACAAGCCATTCTATGTCTTCATTCCGTGATTTCTCAGATAGATTGTATGCTCTATCATTCAGAATCTTCCTACGTCTAAGTTCATCAAAACGAAGTTTAGCAAAGTCCTTGCTCGTTGCCTTTGTAAGGCTACCGAGTTCTTTAATCAACATCTTCCTAGTTTGCCCTACTGCAAAAAGAAAACTCAGAAAATGCTCTCCAGGTTCTAGAATCGTATGAAAGACGCCAGGGATGTATAGCTCTTCAACATGAGGTAGTCCATTAGCCTTTTCTTTTCTATAGATTTGAGGTGCAGAGGATTTTATTTTAGATTGGGCAAATTCAGCATCAGGCGTGTAGGCATACATCCATGGACTATTCTCTCTATCATCAAATGATAGATAGGAATTCTCATCCATCAATTCTACTTGTGGCGTAAAATCAAGTTTGGGTGTTAATCTCGTCAGAGGACGGCATGTCTGGAAAGGTGTTACTGTCAGTACAGCCTCCTCTGAATTCTTGAATTCATAATTGACAACCGTTAGATTTCTGCGATAAGACATGAAGACTGTCTTATTCATTGTAAGGCAGTCTGTCGAATAGGACATTTGTGGCAGAGGATTCAAAACAAATTTTCTGATATTCCGATATCCTCTCTGAGTAACTCCATCTGATGTATGCTCAGTGCCTAAATTGCATGGTTCATCGCCAGTGGCAATGACCTCATCCAATCGAGAGAGGGTTATCCACCTATCAACAGGAGGATTCAATGCAGAAACAAGTAACCCATGATTCCTTCTGGTATTCATTCCTACGATTGTGGAAGATGCATAACCTCCAAGACCATTTGTGTATAGCCATTCAAATGTAACAGCTCTGTTGAGCCTCAGGTCTGCATCTTCGAGGATTATCAAGGTTCTTATCTCACGTTGATTACAGAGCACCTAGAATATTAGTACACTTTAAGCATTGTGTGACGTTGAATTCTTAGCATAAATAGACAGGGACTTAAGGTGCGATTTTTGCTTTCGCGGTAATTATCGAAACTAAGGTGAATTCAGTGACTATTCCAGATGGTCTTCCAGATCTTGTCCCTGAGAAAAAATTAGCAGGGCTTACTACAAATCTCTGGAGGTTAGCATTGGTAATAGGAGTTGGCCAATTCTCCATGAGCGTCTGGACTTGGCAGTTTGGAATTTTCATTGAAACGTTAATCGAACCTTGGCAGATGGGATTGACATTCACTGCAAGTTCGATTGCTGGAATAATTGGTGTACCTTTCTCAGGTTACGTATCAGACTTCATTGGTCGACGAAAGACATTATTGGTTGCCTATATTCCGATGGCTATTGGACTATTCCTTTTGTTTTCTTTTCCTGTGTGGCCGTTACTTCCTTTCTTCTATGGACTTGCACAGTTTGGATGGAGCTTTGTTGTTATAATGGCAAGAGCAGCTCCAGCAGACCAAATAGCGAAGGATAATGGAAGAGATGCAGCAAAGACCTTCTCGATGGTTTTGTTACCTGCTTTTGCTGTTGATGGCCTCAGTCCCTTATTCGCTTCGATACTTCTCATTTACGGAGTTCCACAGAGAGATTTACTCCTCCTTGGAGCGATGGGGACAATTATTGCATTTATCGCGAGTTACATCTTTGTCAGAGAAACACTGAGTGATTCAATACAAGAAAAGGCACGTACTGGTTCAATTATCGCCATTCGAGGATTGGGTAGAGACTTTTGGATCCTTGCTGGTGGTATTGTTGGTTCATCGTTTGCGTTTGGTATGTCATTCTCATACTTGGGAAATTTGGTGACCATTGATTGGGGTGTTAGTACTGCTGAATGGGGAATAATATGGAGCTTCTCGTCTTTATGTATTGCAGGTTTCTCATATTATGGAGGAAAGTTAGCAGATAAGAATGTGAAACCTGCACTCTGGATATCAATGCTACTAAATGCTGTAGCAATAGCGACACTCGCATTGGGATCAGGATTCGAGATTCTATTAATCTTAAACATACTGTGGGCATTTCCAATTGTCGTGTGGATAGGTTCAGAAAGGGTCCTTATCGTACATGGTGTAGGTGAGGAAATGAAAGGACGAGCTTTTGGCACTTACCAAGTTGTAATCAGTTTGGTTCAGATCATTGCAATGAACTTAGGCGCATGGATCTGGACAACATTTGACAGCCTTCGTTTAATGTACCTCATTTCAACATGGATAATGATAATCTCATTATTACCTCTTGCAATTGCTCTTCATTCGATTAATATGAAAAATAATTCAAGTTAAATTATCTTCAAGAGATGTTAAATAGCAGTATCAATTGGATTTTTCTCAGCGAGGTTGAAAATTATATGACACCAGATGTTGAGGCAACACTTACAAAATCACAAGAGTGGCTAAAAGAGAATACTAAGCGCTATGCTTTCAAGAAACTTGAGAGAGAGATTGTACAGACAGAAGTTTGTGTTGAATGTGGAACATGCGTTTCAAACTGTCCTGTAGATGCTATTTCAGGAGAGTGGATTGATAACAAATATGTTCCATCTCTTACAGGTAAATGTACTTCATGTGGAATATGCTATGCTATGTGCCCTCGGACTAAAATGTTGCCAACGCAGTTGATTGGAGAGTATAAAACAATCTGGCGTGCTAAGAGAGTAGAAGAAGGTGGAAATCGTCAAGACGGAGGAGTTGCTACCGCTCTGTTAGCTGCGGGATTGCGTAAGAAGACACTTGATGCAGCAGTTGTCGCAGTGCATGGTACAGACAGATGGAGGCCTAATTCAATGGTCACCGCAAATACCGATGAAGTTCTGAAGAGTGGGGGTACAATATATACTCACATTCCAATAGTTGCAGGAATGATGGAGGCATTTAGAGATGGACACTCAAAAGTCGCAGTAGTAGGTACTGCGTGTAATATTGATGCACTCCAAAGACTTCAGACGCATACAGCGGGATTCTTAGCAATGGATAAAGATGCTGAGGTGACGAAAATAGGACTCTTCTGCATGGAGTCTTTTGATTATGAGAGGCTGAAGAGCTTTTTGAAGGATAACAAGATAGACATTCAGAAAGTTGACCGCATGGCGATTGCTGGTGGTAAATTTATGATTAGGCTCAATGGTGAGGATCAGGAATGGCCAGTAGCAGATCTTGATTCTGCCGCCGCAAAGTCCTGTTCCTATTGTCACGATTTTACCGCCATGAATGCGGACATCTCTTGCGGAAATATCGGTTCAGATGAGGGATATACAACAGTTATTGTAAGGACTGTCAAAGGTGAGAAATTATTCCTTCAGTGTGTTAAGGAAGGATTGATTGAAGCAGAGCCATTAGAAGAGAATGCTGTACAAACAATAGGAAATGTTGCGAGATCAAAAGCAACACGATATTATAAGATGACTTCACCACATTAGTCTTGAAGGAACAAGAATGAACTTACTCCTAACAGGTAAGCCAAGCGTAGGTAAAAGTACCATCATCAAAAAGGTAGTAGGTATGATAGGCTATGACAATGCGAATGGCTTTTGGACTGAGGAGATTCGAATTGAAGGTAAAAGAACCGGATTTGCCATACGGACTGTGGATGGTGTAGAAGCTATCCTTGCACATGTAGATGAAAGATATGGTCCACAGGTTGGAAAGTATGGAGTAGTTGTAAAACACATTGATAATGTTATTATTCCTGCATTGCAATGTGCTCGAAATTCTGAATCAATTATCATCATCGATGAAATAGCTTCTATGGAACTCAAATCTCCAAAATTCGCTACTGAGGTTAGAAAATGTCTTGATACTGGAAGAGTATTAGGTACTCTACAATTACGTAGCGCTCAATTCCAAGATGAGGTTAGATCACGGGGTGATGTTAGGATAATAGTTGTAACACCTGAGAACAGGGACTCACTCCCTGCTCAGGTTGTCGAGATTATCTGAATTATCTTGTTTTTGTTCTGAAATACAGCCATAACACTGCAAGCGACGATAGGATACCAAGAGCAAGGATACCGCCCCATAAAGCGAGAGGTAGTTGTTCAGATCGTTGGGCTGCTACAAGATAAGATCTCCACTCTGTAGTATGGACATTATTAACCGAAGAATTATCAATAGCAATTAATCGGAATGTAACATTCACTCCGAGAGAAAATTCTCCCAACATAGCTACATAGAAATCATTAGTTTCAGCTGTCATATCCTTCTCTAGTGGTGTCGAGTTCGCATTTGTATACCATTCAATGGTAATGCTTGAGATGTTATTAATGTCCCAAACAAATGCTTGAACTGTAACATTGTTTGTAGATACGGTAGTGTAAGACTCTATCACACTGATATCTCGTATCGTCGGAAGATGAGCATCAGGAGTAACTGTGACAACTGTGATTACTATTGTTGTTTGATTGAAGTAATCCATGAGAGTCATGTTGTAGGTATGCTCACCGACTGGAAGCCTATCTACTGAGATTGACAAGTTCTCACCCCGCCAAGTCCCATTCATCAATAACTCACTATCTTTTGTCAGGTTGTAAGACCGCGGGTTACTCTCATCTGCAGTCCAGTTCAGAGTATACCCTGTATAACCTTCTTCATATGAGAAATCATCTGTAGAATTGACAACAGGAGCTCTGACATCTTCGTATATTGTCACGTTCACAGTATCCGTGCTATTGTATCCAAAATCATCAAAAAGTTTGAGAGTGAATGTGTAATTTCCCAAGTACATTCTATCTACTGAAAATGTAAGATTCAACCCTTTGGGGTCAGAAAATGACCAAGGTTGACCAGTAATGTTTGATGGAGTTCCAGATACTGCAGATATGTTCCCATACGATGTGTCGTTGTAAAGGATTATTACTTCCATTGTATAGTTCATAGGATTACTGTCATATGTAAACCATACAATTTCATGCCCGAGTGCTCCAAATTCATAGGTTATATCATCGGGAGATGAAATCACAGGCGCTGTCAAGTCTTCGAATACCGTCACATTGACTGTACTAGTTGAGTTGAATCCAAGAGTATCGTTCACGAAAAGTGTGTAGAGGTACCATCGCGTAGCATTTAATCCATCAACACTAATTGAAATATTATCTCCGTTCCATTCTCCAGCTTCAATGACTGTATTATTACTAGTAGTTTCATTTGACATTCGAGTGATATTGTAGGTATGTGGATTTGTCTCAGTAATATTCCAATCAATAGTATGACCGAAACTTCCGACCTCGTAAGTAAAGTCATCTGGTTGAGCGATGATAGGACCTGTTTCATCTGG
>JAEORG010000178.1 GCA_016841005.1 Candidatus Thorarchaeota archaeon
GATGTACGGAGCATAGATCTTCTCCATCAGAAAACAGAGATTCATAGCGTCGCGAATGAGTCTTGAGGCAACGATTCTCGATCCTAATTCGTCATTCACCTGACCAGTGCGACCCACAAACGGCTCTTCTTGGCTGATACGGCACCATTGGTTGGCTAGAAGGTATAGCCAAAGGTCGTGTGGATAATATTGCAGCTTCTCAACAACAGGTTTCAATTCGCCAAGTCCATCATGAAAGACTCTCCCAGTTGCGATGCTTCTCAGACATTGTTGTGGTGTGACCAGCCAATCACTGACAGAAATTTTAGATAGGGGGTCGAATCCCAAATATTCTAAGAAGTACACCCGGGAAGTAGTGAAAGTGATCATATGATTGACCTCCTCTCCTTCATCTACTGGGAGCAGTAATTTCGGTCCATTTTTCATCAGGACGGTGCCTGTGGGAATCCCTCGTATTTCTCGGGGGAGTTTCTTACGGAATGTTTCATCGAGCACTTTTGAGTATGGATTGAAGTCGGAAGGGTCTAAGAATAGATAGAGTCTTGGTCCCCAATCATGATCCATTGACTGTTCAGTGTCAAATCCAAGGACCTCTGATCCCGCACCAATGAGCGCAGCAGAATATGCGAGATCGGAAAAACTCTCCTCCATGATTGGACGGACAGCTTCTTTGTAGAAGAGTTCACTTAGATCCAATCCTTTCATGAATGGATATGGATATGTGCCATGTTCCATTAACCACTTACCTATTTCTGACCAATCTGGCATGGCGCATATACGGTTTCTTACCTTCTATTTCTTTCGACAGAATGGATGTAGCTGCTAGGATGATTAGAGAACTGATGAACAAAGAACCAAGACCAAGCGTGTTGAGGAAGTTGAATGGAGCTATCTGATATACAGGAAAATGCCCTTTCCAAAGCATGATATAGGTTCGATTCAGCAGATTCCTTGATTGACAATGAAACTCCTACCAGATGTTCCTGACGACTTCCAACCAACTTCCCTGGACCTAGTACTTGCTACGTTAGCGGCACTGGGATTGCCGATCGCTGCTGGACTTCTATTCAATGCTACTGGCGCATTGATTCCCTTGATCCTTTACTATGGTGTGTTCTGTTGGGGAATCGTCAAATGGAGACGCGGTGCAGTTGGCTATGAACTAAACAAGGGTGAACTTCGAAAACAGTTCGCCGCCTATGTGACTCCATTGTTTGTGGTACTATTGATGCTTCAGCTACTTCTGGTGGGCTTCGAGTTCGTCACCTATCTACCAGTATCCACCTTCAATCTTCTAGGTTTCGTTATCACGCTGGCAATATGGCCTGTTATGAATGCCTTCTCTGAACAGCTCATCTGGATATACACATTCGACTCCTATGCGGAGTACTTCAAAGAGGGGACAAAGAGGAAGGTGATGATCGGAATTGGGGGCTTGATGTATGTCATCCTCATCAGCTTGATCCACCTTATATTCTGGATCTTGTTCCTTCCCGAGGGGCAATCGATATTTCCATTCAATGTGTTGTTCGTTCCCATTCAAACAGCAATCGCAATTGGGTATATCTTCCTGTATAGACAATCCAAAAGCATGTGGCCCTTGGGACTCATCCATGTACTGATCAATATCACATCAACAGCACTAAGTGGCTACTCAATGCTTCCGTTCCTACTGGTATTCATCTGATACAATGGAGATCTTTCACAATAGGTATCTTCCATAAAAGATCCTAGTATGAATACAAGTCAAAACTACTGAGGTTGTGTTAAAGGCTTGAGGATGTAGGAGTTCACCTAATTCAATCAGAGTAGGGTCTCAATGGCAAACAATGTAATTGAGTGAGTATCAAGGTATCTCGTTTGTTCAGTCAGAAGGTGATGGTCTAAAACATTTGACGAGATGTTTGGAAAAGCTATTCTCCATCAGACAGAACAGGCTAAGTATGAATTTAGTTTTCATGAAGAAGAACCTCCTATCATAGAATTAGTCTTTAATGGATAGAGGTTTCATGAGTTGAGAGAATATCCTCATCTTTTTATTTCAGATTGCAGCAAGATAAATGAATGTTTGATATTGAGAAAGAACAGAAGATGGAGTATACTTATGGATCTAGTTGACAAGTTCATTCTCTGTGAATTGATGGCTAACTGTAGAGTAACAGCCAGAAGCATAAGTAGTAAGCTCAATCTATCTCCAACTAGCGTTCAGAACAGAATTACAAAGTTGAAGAAAACTGGTGGTATCAGTAGGGGTTACGTACTCCTATCCTTGGCTATGCTAGATGCAGACTATTGTATGTGCTGGATTTCTACAGATGCAACTGAAATCGATGATAATGTGTTTAGAGAGATTGGAAAACATCCAGCAGTTGATGAATCAGGACGAGTAGGCACTCGAGATCTATATGCTACTACTCAGGTTTCAGATTCAAAAAGCATTATCGATCTTAGTAGTTACATCAGAGAATTCGATTTTGTTGAAGAAGTCAACATGGACCGGATCTTCCCAATAACACCCACACCTATGCCCGATTATCAGAAATGGGTCTATCGTGGGAAAAAGGTGAACTTCACGAACTTACAAAGAACTGTTCTGAAACACCTTTTAATTGATGCACGAACTCCTGCAACGGAAATCGCGAAGAAGACTAACCATTCAGCTAGACGCGTCCAACAGATTATCAAGGAGCTGCAAGAGTGTGGCGGCCTGTATTTTACAGTCCATCCAAAATTTGATGCACTTGAACAGATACCTTGCATAGCTCGTATAACATATGATGAAAAGAAAATTTCGCCACATAAAGTGGTTGGATGGATTCAGGAGAAACTTCCAGTTGAGTATTGGAACTCATTTCAGATTGTGGATAAACCAAAGACATTCCACGTCTTTACCGCTGAAAATATGCAGAGAATCGAGCAAATCACAAAGATGCTGAAAGATGCACCCTTTTCCATATTGGTCGAAACCATTGTGATTCAATCACAACATCACTTTGCAGGACTAGGCCATGTTGAATTGTGCAAACAATTGGGGCTCGAAGCATCCAATCACAAAGTGCTATATGTGCCTCCAAAAGGTATACACTGGTATTGAATGATATTTTGACAAGGAACCTCGAATTTCGCCTTAACAATCAAATGCTTATCATAACGAAATATCAGGTCACTTCTGTTTCGTTTTGATAGCTAATTGATTAGCTTGGATTTATCAGGTAATTAATCCACATCGTCAAACTAACTCAATTGGAAAGGAGTTATGGAGATGAAGCGTAATAATCACGCATTAGTGGTAACTATATCTCTCATGATTATTGTAATGTCACTTGGACAACATCAGGTCAGTGCATCTGTTGTATGGTCCGATGATTTTGACGATGGAAACTATGACGGATGGACCGTGGCCAATGGGACTTGGTCTGCAAGTTCAAATGCTTTGATCGCGACGGAAGGTGTTGGACTATATGAAGTCGGTAACATATATTTTCCGAGCAATGTCAATTATGGCAATTTCAGTTTCGATTTCTTCAAAGATGCTTCTGTCACTGGTTATTACTATGTCATAGTTCATGGAGATTCGATGGAAGATACAGGAGTCTTGAACGTGCTCCCCTTCAACAATATGAATCTAAGAATCGCAGCTAGTCAGGTAGAAATCACCAGGGGTGTCAATAATGTGGGAACTTCTCTTGGATCATATGCTTATTCAGAAGAATTCGATGGTTGGTATCATATTGACATGATATTGATGAGTAATCACAGTATTCATGTCTACCTCGAGAAAGAATTAGTGCTAAATAAGCTCTCTGTGACAGTCTTCGATGAAAGTGAATGCTTTATGGTGGTTGCACCAGTTGGTGGAGGCATCGACAATGTCATTGTTACTGCTGAGGATACTACTACGACAACCACCACAACATCTGAGACAACTGACACCACAACAGATCCTACCACAACTCCCACTCAACCTGAAATACCCTTGTTCGACTCAACGACAGTACTCATCATTGCTGCTGGTGGAATAGGGATTCTGATAATAGTTATTGTTCTCCTCAAAAAACGATAGATGAATCATGGTACAGACTTCAGCTAGAGGACTCCTCTAAGAGGCATGTCGAGGAAAGGAGGGAGGGAGGACCTCTGGAGCGTTTGCTCTGGAGTTTCCTCTCCTTCTTTGCAGGAAATCATTCAATATAGGTTTTCAGTAATCCTGCCACATCTTCAACATATTTTAGACATTTATCGAATTGGCCACTTTCGAATGCTTTCATCATATCCACGGTATCAGTGCCCCCCTCATATTGAATCAGGTCTTGGCATAGGATTGACCCATGGAGTGCCTTGAATTCTTCAAGTAATCGAGTAGAGATTTCAGCTACCTTCGGGTTCATTGGACTTCCATCACCAAATTCTAGTCCAATTGCCATCAAAGCACCTGTCAAAGCCCCACAGACATTACCTGTGAGATTTATTCCTCCTCCGAAGGCAGATGCGATCTTCATGCAGGTTTCAACGCTTACCTCTTCTGACCCCATGTATGGACCAAAGGTTGCGAAGATTGCTTGCGAACAGCTAGCCTTCATACCATTCATTAGTTCTTTTGCGGCACATGTATTATCGGTTGGATCATTCATTATATTTCGTCCTCCTGACAAACTGAAACTGCAACACTACCCACTTTGTGTCCTTGCTCCACATACGCATGAGCTTCTGCAATCGCATCTAAGGGATAGGTCCTATCAATTACTATTCGTAATTTATTTGATTCTATCAGCTCCTTGAGAAAATGCAAATTCTCCGGACCACTTGCTATGCCAAACTTCGCCTTCTTCTTTCCAACCTTTGATGTCCACAGCATTTGAGCGAGGAGACGAAAGCTAGGTACAGTAGTTAGATAGAGACCATCTTCTCGAAGTAGCTTCTTGCACTTTGAGAAAGAGCACTTTCCCACAGCGTCAAATACTATATCGTATGCCTCTTCATCCTTGGTAAAATCGGTCTTCGTATAATCAATTACTCTATCTGCACCTAATGATTTTACTAGTTCAATGTTCTTTGTGCTGCAGACTCCTGTTACTTCAGCTCCAAAATACTTCGCTAGCTGTATTGCAAACACGCCAACGCCTCCTGATGCACCATTTATGAGAATCCGTTGTCCATCTTGGATATTTGCTAGTGTTCTAAGGAAGTGTAATGAGGTAATTCCTCCAAACCCAACGGAAGCTCCTTCTTCATAACTCATACCCGGTGGCATTGTAGTTATAGTCGCATTTTCTGTACATACGATATATTCGGCATTTGATCGATTCACACATCCGAATATCTTATCTCCTTTCTTGAACTTGGTCACATTACTGCCAACCTCAACTATTTGTCCTGCAACCTCGTTGCCTAAGATATCATCCTTTGGTTTACGAAGACCCATCATCAAACGTGAAATGGGCCATAATGGTGCGTTCGCACTTCTAATTCGATAATCCATGGCATTAACGGATGTGGCATGAACCCTTACCAAGATCTGATTTTCTTGGATTATTGGTTTCTCCCGTTCTTCAATGACCAGGACCTCTGGTGGTCCGAATTTCTGTAAAACTGCTGCTTTCATCTTTTGTTACTCCTGACCTAATCCGTATTGTTCATATTTCATAATCTTATCAAGACCAATAAGAGATGCAATTTCCTTTGAGCTCTTGTTGAGATCTTTATGGAAGAAAGCATAGTGCCCGACGATGCTTGTGAACGTATGCAAATCGACTTTCGATTTGTACAGGTGGGGGTACTTTACTTTCATCCATGAAAAAAGTCTGCTATAGAAATCCTGTATTGATGAAAGGTTATTGTCCACAAGTTGATCGATATACCCTACCTCTAAGTCTGGATTCATGTCTTTTATTATTCTCTTCAAAGGATCAAAGAACTCTTGATCCATTTTCGATTGAAGAGGGTCATCGAACTGGTCAGCAAATACAATCGAAGTTCGACCGTAGTATGTAACGTAATGACGACCTTCTAGGATCTTGACTACCTCCTTGAGATACCCAAGTTCTACTAGACCTTTTACATGAAAGTGAAAGTTGGAGAGGGAACACTTCTCTCCTGCAGAGCTGCTAATGTATGCTTCATGTAATTCCTTTGCAGAAAATGCATGTCTGCGAGCGAGATCATGTTCTTTTCCAAATTCGTCCTCAATACCATCACGAATGAATTTGATAATGAACCACTTTACTTCAGACTGACGTACTTGTTCGATATTTGTGGACTCCTTCTCACTATAGAATCCTAGCTCATGCCAGTATGTGTACAGGGTCTTTCTAACTTCATCCATTGTAGTTTTCTCAGACTTCATCTCTTATTCCTACCATTTAGTTTTGGCTGAACGGTACGATTTAGTACAAACTGAATCGTGAAACATTTCCATATAAGTTTGTCTGTGGAATGAACTAGACTGAAAGGAATCTCAAATACTGCAATACATCAGAAGAGATCTCCTTCTGATGTAGAACTTATTAATACAGTCTTCATACTCTATTTTGCTTTCATGCACGTGGAAATAGTTGCATGATGAAGTGTTCACAATTGTTGGAGTGCTAATCATGAAGATCGGTCTACAGATGCCTCGATTTCATTGGCCCGGAAACCCCGAGAACATCAGCAAGAAGCTAGCTGAGATAGCATCAACTGCTGACAATTCAGGCTTCTCGAGCCTGTGGGTCATGGATCACTTCTTCCAATTAGGAGGCGCATATGGAAATTATAACGAACCCATGCTAGAAGCCTATTCCCTCTTGTCCTACATGGCAGCAGTGACAGAGAAGGTGAAATTGGGTACCATGGTCACAGGAAGTATATACCGCCATCCTGGTGTTTTGATAAAGACCGTGACAACATTGGATGTTCTATCGGGTGGACGCGCAATGCTTGGGATTGGAGCTGGTTGGTATAAGCGGGAAAGCTTAGCATTTGGTGTCCCGTACCCAATACACGTGAATGAGTTGATGGGCCGATTCAGAGAAAATCTCATGATTGCGAAGCATATGTGGAGTGATACGGATGCTCCCTTCGAAGGAAAGTACTACAAATTAGAGGAGCCCTTATGCAGACCTATGCCACTCAGCAAACCTCACCCTCCAATTCTCATCGGTGCCGGAGGAGAGAAAACTACACTCAAGTTGGTGGCACAGTATGGTGACGCTTGGAATTGGCATCTTGGGGCACACCCAAAGGCTCCCGGTCACTCTGAGGGATCCTACAACAATTATAGGACAAGATTCGAGAGAATTAGTCATCTAATCGACGTATTGAAGGAGCATTGCAAGAGTGTGAATAGGGATTTCGAGGAAATTGAGATTACAATGCTAAGCCCTATTGAGATTGCAGAGAATGCCATGACTCCAGAGGATGTAAGAGAGATGTGTGAAGAGGTGGCAGGTCTTGGTGTACATCATCTTATCTTCAACATGCCAAATGACCATGAGATCACACCGATTCGAACAATAGGTGAGAAGGTCATTCCTAAGGTCCGTAACATCTAACTCAACTAAAGGATGATGCATGCAAAAATTGCTGACTTATTTAGAAGTGAAAAATCAATCACCCTTCAGCTAAAGCAAAGAAGACCTGCCTGCAAAGAGTTGGCAGATATCTTTCATAGTAGATATATGCTAAAATTGCCGACATCCTTAAAACAGAAAAGTCGATAGATTCCGATACCCGAGCCGGTTTGGCGGAGTAGCTGACGCGACAGCCTGCAGAGCTGTTTTACCTGGGTGCAATTCC
>JAEORG010000179.1 GCA_016841005.1 Candidatus Thorarchaeota archaeon
TCTCCTTTAGCTGCTCCACGTGACATTAACATATTTTCTTCATAGCGCCTTTCGTTAACATTATGACGAATCGCTAGGAAGGTAACTAAAATCAGTAAAAAGATAACACTCGAAGCTCTCAGCATTTGACTTATTCTAAGCATCTGGACCCATGAGATGTAGGCATAGATTCCGGATGATAATCTGTTCTGAACATAGAAGTCCGGCCATGTGACACCTGGTCGATAGTTGGGGTCTAATAGACGAATTGCCTCATCAATACCATTCAGATATTGTAGTGAGGCGATTGGATTGAAGGGGGTAAGTGGGGATCTTTGAACATCAACAAGAACTTCTACCTGTTCATCATAATTTGAAACAACACTCTCTACAGTCACTGCGATGCTATCTGAACTCCAGAAATAGGGTGATTCCGGTGTTTCAGCATGAGTGTAGAATCCAACAACAATCATGTTTCTTGAGTCATCATTCTGCTCTAGTGTTAGGTTATCATCAATTGCAATACCATCATAGACATGTAATGAATTGATGACTGCAATCTCATTATTATTTAATGGGAACCTACCTGATTGAAGCTGAAGGTAGTTCGGAAATGTGTCAAAGAACTCTTGATCAGGTGTAAGCAGTCTGCCCCACACATTGAATTCAATAGTTCCATTGTCATCAATCAATAGGTGTCCATACCCATTTCGCAAACCTGCGGCTTTGGTCACTCCTCGTACATTTCGAATCTCATCAACGTACTGATCAATATTGTATCCTTCCACCGAGATAGCTACATCACCGACATCGATATTCTTGTTCCATTCGTGAACAGAATATGAGTCGACATAGACAGTTATTCCAATAGCCATCGATGCGGCTAAGAGGAAGCAGAGTAATGTCACTGACTTCCTTCTGAGACTCTGAAATGCTTCATACCCTGCAGGCGCTGCTGCCATTCATCTTACCTCATTGCGGATTTTCTATTTGACCATCGCGCATACGGTAAACATGATCCATTGCTTCTCCAACCTCTGGGTCGTGAGTTACCGTGATCAGTGTCCCACCCTCTCCTTTTGTGAGTGAGATCAATACATCTAGAATCTCTTGCCCTGTATTATAATCGAGGTCTCCTGTTGGTTCGTCTGCAAGAACTATAATGCTGCTTGCAGAACCCTCTGGCTTAGCTAGAGCTCTGGCAATGGCAATTCGTTGCTGTTCGCCGCCACTCAACTCGTCTGGACGATGCTCTGCTCTCTCTGCCAGACCAACCAGTGATATCAAATGGTCAACTCGTTCTTTTCGTGTGTCCTCGTCGACCCCTGCTATCAGCAATGGAAGTTCCACATTCTCATACGCTGTAAGTACAGGTAAGAGGTTAAAGAATTGGAAAACGTAGCTGATCTTGTCCCTACGTACTGTAGTAAGTTCACTTTCAGACATATTTGTGATATCGAGGCTATCGAGTATCACTCGTCCTTCTGTAGGTCTATCTAGAGCTCCAATGAGATTCAACAAAGTTGTCTTCCCGGAACCCGAAGGTCCCATGATTCCGACAGCCTCTCCTCGTTTAATTTCAAGAGAGACTCCTCTCAACGCATGAACCTGTATCTCACCCATTGTATATACTCTGGAGACTGACTGGAGGTCAATGATATTGTTATTACTCAGATCAACCCACTCCAATTATTTTATCCGCGATGTCACTATTTACTCCGCGAAGAGTAATAAATGACTGCTTCCAAGTATCAAATATTGTACTAATTTTTAAATTCTTCACTAATTTTCACTCCCAATGACTGGACCGCCTTTGGTCCAATAGCTACTCAGAGCTTCTCTGAGTTCGATTTTCGTGCTTTGCCAAGGAATTATGATTGATTGTGCAATCATGCAAGTCAGATAAATCGAGATGATGAATATCAGAGTTCCCCAAGGAACTACTACGAACATAGGCACTGGAAAGACAAATGCCCAAGATGAATAGATACTGACTGATGCCAACAATGAGTTTACTATGAAAAGTGGAGAATACAATAACAGTAAACCTAGACTCATGATGATTAGGAAGATTAGTTCTGCGAACTGCGCTTTTGCAATTGTCATTCCATCTGCACCGAGAGATCTCAGAAGTGCAGCTTCTCGTTTTCGCTCTCGAAGGCTTTCAGTGGCATAAACAGTCATCACTCCAACAACAATGAAGACTGAAATTATGGTTAACATGCTATCAACTGCTCTGTCCATTTTGTAGAGGATGGCAGATGTGTACGAATCCAGTTCTTCTTCGACAGCCGCCCAATCAGCTCCATGGACAACTTCATTTCCACCCTGAGCAAGTAAATTAGTCGCCAATTCAGTATCATTGCAAGTATCAGATGTTGCTACTGCAAGATAGCTATAGGTTTCGTCAATAAGATCTATCTTCTCACTTGCATAGAGACTGTTTATCCAAATTAAACGCGAACCAACCTCATATCCTGATGATTCTGGAATGAATGTTGAATCAGGTACTAAGGGATGAGGAAGTGCGTCAACTATAGCCAGAATTGTGAAAGAAAAGAAGTCAATATCACTCGTTGATTTGAATGCCTTTATTGAATCCCCTACGGTGACTTGATATTCGTCGGCAATATCTTGTGTAAGAATTGCAGCTGTTGGATTCTCAGCCATTTGCAATAGTAAGTCTCCTAGGGCTGAATCATTCAGTCGATTACCAAGTGTATCATATCCGACTTCTCGATATTCTTCAGGATGTAGTATCACAAAATCTACAAATCCTGAATATCCAGATGAAAGGAATAATTTCCTCAAAGATATCGTAGTTGTTGCAGTGACCTGTTCATATTCGGTTACATTCTCTATGAATTCATTCCATCTGCTTGATTGATCCCTCTCTAAATGAAATACCATATCTCCTCCAATGGCAAATTTCACATTGTTTTCTCTAGTTTCTATCAATGATGTATCTGCAATTGCATTATTCCAAGAAAGTGTTATTGCCAAAACAATTACCATGATTACTAGTCCCGCAGATCTTGAAGTTTGGCCTATCCTTCTTACACCAATTGAAGCTGGAATTTTCCCCATAAAATTACCTGCAATCCTTGAGAAGATGTCTGCTCCTTTTTGCAGTCCCTTTATGACAAGACTTGTTACTGAAAGATAGATTGGGATTGGGAGATATTGAAAGATGAGGGAATATATTTGGTTTTGTTGAATGATAGAGATGGAAGAATTGAATGCAAACATTAGTGCCAACGCAATTACTAGAATCCCCAGATCCCACTGAATGAGTTTCAAGCCTCTGGATAGCTTCCCTAGTTTTCCTTTTCCTTCCTCAATATGCTTCTTGCCTGTGGACGCAAATTTTATACCAGCATAGGCGATGGTTGGCAATCCAAATGAAACTAGAATAATCATTACTAAAGTTTCTTGACTTATCAAAATGGGGGCACCAGATAACATTGAGAGATTAAATTGTAAATATCCAGTAGAAATCATTGCTACTCGACTTGCAAGGATTCCAAACATGATTCCAAGAACACAAGAGAGCGCCGCTAGACCTAAAATATCTCGAACTATCAATACCTCTATCCTTCGATCTGTAGCTCCTCTGGCTCTCAGATAACTTATCTCAAGTTTTCTGTCACTAAGATTATACCTTAGAGCAAGAACTACCACTAGCACTACTATGAGCACCACTCCTGCAGATCTTACAATCTGCTCACTCCTAGCAGTATTTCTCCATTCAATGTAGTTTCGAACTCCAGTCGATAGGTAATCATTAACTGCAAATCGAGAGTATGCAATTTCTTCGGGATATCCTGGATACAAACTTCTTATCCCATCACTTATAGTGTTCAAGTAGGTCAGTGCTCTGCCTGCATCGAATGGGTTGAGAGGAGTCTTGTCTATACCAATATAAGCTCGTGTTTTTGTTGTATTAGAATCCAATCGATTTTGAGCGACAACGGCAATACTGGAATAATAATAATAGCTATACAAATCCCCACTCGATTGTTGGTATATACCTACTATTCTCAGAAAATCTGGTTCAATAACCGAATTGAACGAATAATTCACATATGAACCAAGTCCAATATGAGCTTGTTCTGCCAAAGAGAGTGGGATTGAAATTTCCGATTCATCCTGTGGCCATCTTCCATTTACGAGAGTAAACGTTGTTGGGAATTTTTCTAGATAGTCTTCTGAAATTGTATAGACATTTCCTGTTATTTCAAATCCATAAAGCACATCTCTACGTGCAAGATATCCATGCGCTGAATCAAGACCTGACACATTCAACACACCTGGTATATCCTCGATTTCATCCAAGACATCTTCTATACCGTCTCCTGATACCATTATAGAAACTGGTCCAATTTCGATCTGCTTATTCCATTCATCTAGAGAAGCTGAATCTACGTAGAGTGAGATACTGGAAACTAGTGTTGTGGCAAGAGTAAGGCAGAGTAAGGTCACAATAATCCTCTGCCGTATACTGTGCCCATTGAAATTCGTGGGAACTACTGCCATATCACAGCTCACATCTCGTATCCAGTGAGAATTTTCCTGTACAAATGGTATTGATAAAGGAAACAGTTTCGACAATGATTTCAAGTGTGGAGAAGAAAGCTTTATTAGTTTACAATCATAGAATAGGAATCGACAGAGGTGACCTCATTTCTATGTCTGATGAAATACTTGACCGAAAATATGAGTTCTTCAGCAGGCAAGGATTTGCAATTGGTGCTCTTCTAAGTGCCATAGCTTTGATAGCGCAATCCCTACTTTCTTTTCCCACTATCTGGCAAACTCGTCCCTTCGGGTATTTCATGTTGGTCTTATCTTCTGCATTAATGGTAGGCATTACATCTGGTGGAGTGCTTGTATTCCTCTATCCACCTGATCAAGATGTTATTGGAATAGCTGGGATGGGTAGTGATGACTCTACACAGCATCTCTCACTAATACTTGTCATTCTCTCCCTTGCTGGTCCAATCTTCTTTGGTTTTCTCTTCTTCTACGAGGAATTTAGTGCAGATGTCTTCATCTTTATCTGGGTGTTGGTTAGCTTTGCAGCTCCTAGCTTAGGTTTGACAGCTGCAATGCTTGAAAGATCAAAAGCGATTGCTGCTGACCTTCGTGTCTATTTCAAAACACATCAAAAACTGGATATGACAAGTCTTGAATGGCTCCATGGATTGGGACCTCGCACTGCTACATATAGAATGGGCATGCTGGAAAATGGAGCAAAAAGAGTCTCTGGGCTAAGAATCGTCGGTCATCAAATCATCAAAGAAAATGAAACACTATCTGTTAATCAATAGTTAGATTAAGAGTGCACACGGCGCATATGTGCCAACAAGCCTTCCTCAGTCCATGCAACCCAATTACATTTCAAACAGGAGAACGTCTGACTTCCTGTTCCAAAGCGAGGTGGTGGCCGACTCTCTAATTCATAGATTGTACCACCATAACCACTTCTCTTCTTCGTAGTAATTTTGAATCTTTTCTTGAAACAGTCGGCACAGATATGCA
>JAEORG010000180.1 GCA_016841005.1 Candidatus Thorarchaeota archaeon
ATCGCGGGTTGGAACTCACCCGCGTGAACCTGGAATCCCTAGTATCCGCGTGTCACTATCGCGCGGAGAATACGTCCCTGCTTCTTGCACACACCGCCCGTCGCTCCATGCGAGCGGATCTGGGGTGAGGCGTTGTCCACTGGGCGATGACGAATCTTGGGTTCGCAAGTAGGGAGAAGTCGTAACAAGGTATCCGTAGCGGAAGCTGCGGATGGATCACCTCCTAAGCTTTCCTATCCTTAGGATAGGAGTCGTACAACGCGTACGGGGTCAGGTGAGAAGGGACTTACCCTCCTATGCTCACTGTTGAGCACCCTTTCATTTTTTGCATTATTCCAAAAGCATTGAAAATCTCGAATTCATGAGAAAGGATTTCTGAAATCACATTTCTTATATCTGTGGCTCAAAGGCTTTTCTCAATTTTATATTGTAAACGCTTGTAAGCAGGAGAATCGAGATGATCAAAGAGATTGTTGTAGGCGACAGGATAGTGGTTAAATCTGAAGTTCTTGGAGAAGATAGGATTGTTCTTATAAGGTGTCCCAAGAACTATCAAGTTTCTGACAAGAAGTATCCTGTGCTTTTTCTATTGGATGCAGAATTTTTCTTCTACCAAACTATAGCCGCAGTTGAGTTCTTATCGGAATGCGGATACATCAGCCCAAAACCAATTCCTGAGATTCTTATTGTTGGAATTGTTAATGTAGATCGAAATCGGGACTACACACCAACTTTTGCTCCCAAACAGCGAGAAGTTCTTGAATTTCCAACAAGCGGAAAGGCTGAGAAGTTCCTTGAATTTCTAAAACTGGAACTCATTCCTCTAGTCGAAGAAAAATACCGGACGCACCCGTTTAGGATTTTGGCTGGTTGGTCACTAGGAGGATTGCTAACCATTCATAGCTTCTTATATCACTCTGATCTTTTCTCTGCCTATCTATCCATTAGTCCAAGTCTGTGGTGGGATGAAGATCTCTATGTAGAACGAACTAAAACTCTACTATCTCAAGAAAAAGTATCTGATAAACCGCTAATCGTAACTGTCGGATCAGAAGAAGCAGGAGATATAGGACGAAGTGTTAGAGACGGATTTATTCCACTTTTAAGAAGTCATTCGAAGAAGATTTCTAATTTCAAGGCTGTGGAACTTCCTCATGAGAATCACACATTCGGTCCCTACAAAGCATTCTACGAGGGAATCAGAGTACTTTATTCCGACGATATAATATCACAAGATATCATTGACAATGGATTGGATGCTGTAAATTCATTTTATGAAAATCTCTCAAAGAAATATGGTTACGATGTTCTCATTCCAGAATCGACTTACTCCCAAGTTGCAAGTAGCTTGTATAGGCAGGGAAAAGAATCAGATGCCTTGAAGGTTGCGAAGACTTACCTGCAAGAATATCCTGAATCGTCCTATGCTCATTATTATGTTGGGACTAGATATCTAAGAGCTGAACTTATTGAATTAGCGCTAGAATATGTTGAGAAAGCTCTAGAAATTGAGTCAAACCAATTTGTGCCTGACTCTGAAAAAATATTTACTTATAATCTGAGGATGCAGGAGATAAAGGACATTAATTCTACTAAGTGATATTCTTCCAAACAAGGTATCTTTAGCTGAATCTGCGGATGAATCACTTTCTTTGCTATTCCCTCTGGAGGAGTAAGGTCATCCAACGCGTACGGGGTCAGGTGAGAAGGGACTTACCCTCCTACTCTCACTGTTGAGCACCCTTTCATTTTTTGATTATTGACTTCTAAGCGGAAAATAGGTATGGTTTTTGTATCTTAGAATTAATCACAGATTCAGTCATTAAAGAACGGTTTCTTAATGAAAATTAGTTAGATTGAGTTTGAGAACTAATTCTTTGTATCGATTCCTGATTGTAACCTCAGTGACACAAGCAGCCTCAGCAATTTCTCTCTGAGTGAATCTATCATCTGTAATAACTCCAGCAATATAGAGAGCGGCAGCTGCTATTCCTCCGGGATCTTTGCCAGCGGTGATTCCACTCTCCTTTGCACGAGTGATTATTGATATTGCTTCTTTCACTGCATCTCCACTCATGCCTATCTCTGATGAGATGCGAGGTATGAGATAGATTGCGGAAGGTAATGGTAGCTTTATCTCAGTATATCTTACAATATGACGGACTGCTTTGCCCAATTTATAGCGATCCATACCAGCCTCTACAGTTACTTCATTGAGAAGTCTTGGAACTCTATGTATTCGACAAGCGATGTAAATAGATGCTGCCACCATTGATGAGATTGATTTTCCACGAATAAGCTTCTTTTTCAAAGAAACTCTATAGACCTTCGATGCTGTTTCTTGGATATCTCGAGGAATTCCAAGTTGAGAAGTCATTCGACTCATTTCCATCAGTGCAAGTGACAAATTCCTTCTATCTGACTGAGAGAAAACACTTCTTCGCTGCCACTTACGCATTCTATAAAGTTGTGCACGCTTATTTCCCGAAATAGAGTTACCACTTGCATCCTTGTCAGCCCAACTAATTACTGTGGCGAGACCCTTGTCAGGTAGCATGAGATTTTCAGGACTTCCTGTCCTTGCACGTGTATTGTATTCCTCAGATGTGAAGGACCGCCATTCAGGACCAGGATCAATAATGTTAGATGATAAAACTGACCCACATGCAGTACATATCTGTTCTCCACGAACTCTGTCTATGTGAAATTCCTGAGACCCACAGCTTGAACAAGCAATCTTTCTCGCTACTTCTTTTAGTCGTCCTACCATATTGAATGACTCCATTAACTGTTTCATATTCTATGAGGATAAATCGAAGCTCTCCATCAGCTTAGTGTGGATGGGGTGTTCAACAACTGATTCTAGTCCATTCTTTCTTACCCCAACATAAATTGAGAACAAGACTATCAAACCATACGGTCCTCCATCTGGAGAGGGAACTATCACTGCAGACCATCTTTTCTTCGAGTAGGACCGAGAAGTTGTAAAATCTCTTGAAATTCTCTGGATTCCCGCAAGCGTTACATTACCCTTCTTGTGTAGACGAGTTGGAATATACTTTGAGTCGTAAAATAGTCTACCAATGATCTTCTCCAGTGTCACATGATCATGTGTTTTGCTTCTATACCCCCAAACTTCGAAGGTAATGGAATCACTAGGTTCACGAGACAATTTCATATAGCAACCCGGTTGAGGGAATTTTGTTAATGCCATTGCGGTACCTGACCTATCTACTTCGAAAGCAATAGGTGGCATATCATTATTCCATGTTTCAGAAAGTGTAGAAAAAATTAGGCCCGTATCCATCTACAGGTCACCTACATTTTCAGTTTCAACATCGTATTCCTCTGTCTTTCTGATAATAATCTCTATTCGTCCATTTTCTCCAGGAAAATCGGTAATCGGTAATCTCTCTCTCACATTAGTCCGCTCATAAACATCTTCACAATATCAATCGCACAAGACCCAATCCTAGGGGTAGAAAAGAATCTGATGTTGACACATCTGGGAAAAATCTAGTGACTATCAAATAAATGAAATTGGCAATGATGACCTAATAATGGCCATACTACACAATTCCCATCATGCGTTCTCCTTTGCTAATAAAATTAAATGAAACATTATGTTATGAACCTTCGGGTTTACGAGATTTCTTTGTTTGAAAAAATTCATCATTTGATATGTCATCCACCAACTCGATATCCCTCAGACAATGCAGGACTCTCAAACACCTATTGTTTTTGACTTAGAAGGTTCCCAACCCAATTTCTTTGCTTTCTTGAACGCCTCACTAGCTTCGTCATATCGTCCTAGAATCCACAATACTAGTCGGAGTTCATTCCAAAGTTCTGAATTAGCCTTATCTTCTTTAAGCCTATTTCGAAGTTTCTCTTCTATCACTTTGTACCTGACAAGATCTTTTTGATTTACAGCTTGAGCTGCTCGAAGAACACCTAAGATGAATTCTCCTGAACGTTCTAGTGTATACGATTGAAACTCAATTGGGGTCTCTTTCAGGAATGTATTGATGACCACATTAGGTGTATCTTCTTCTCTCCTTATCTCTCCACGAATTAGTCTTCTCTCGTAATCATGTTGCAGAAAATCTAGGAACTCTTTCATTTGAACGACGACCTCGTCATTTTCTCCTAGATTTTCACAAGCTCTTTGCCATTCGTAATAGATTATTTCAGATCCCACTGTATAGAGTAGATTTGGTGTTAGCCTCATTTTCTTCAAGTCTGTCAGAAGGGTCTTGATACTATACGTATCACGTTTCTGTATCTTTGCTCTCTCAAGATCATTCATACCAATAATCACCTCAAACTATCACATGTTGATTCGAATTATCTTATTTCTCCTGTTAATCCGACTTATAATCCACATTTGAAAACATCTGATGCTATAATCCAAACTTATCGCAAAATTCGATAATGAATTTTTACATATTCACTCTACTTTTCTAATGGTTTGTCTTCTGCATCTAACCGTTCTGTACTCTTTTCTGCTTTCATATCTTTAATCCTCTTTCTCCATGTTTTCTTGCGAATATCCGTTAGTGGAACTTGGAATGTCTGCCGCAACCCATCTATAGTTGTGAGAGTTCGAACATTTCGACGTGTTCCTGCAAGTATTGCATCTAAAACAATGCGTTCCTCTACTTCACCTATCTCTTTTACGTAAGCTAATCTATGAAGTGAGTATATTCCAACAAGCACAGAGAGGATGAAAACAAAATCCAATCCCGAGATTCGATAAGCTGGTAAGAAGACTATGACTTCATTATTTGGACCATACCAAGTTAGAGCAAACTCCAATGTATTACTCGCAAAGAGGTCTGCTAATACTCCTCCGATTAAAGGACCAATCGCTCCTGCTACTGCAATTATAGCACCTCTTGCAGCAAAATATGACATTGTCCGTCCCCTCGGAGCTAATTTTAGTCCTATGTTACCTGAGGTTAAATTAACACCTGCGGCAGAAAATCCAGAGATGATGTGAATTATAATCAGGAGAGGTATTAAGAAGAAGTATAATTCTGCTATACTTGAAAGAGTCCACAAGAATGTACTGAAGATGAACAAGGGCACCGATATCTGTAGGATTGTTTTGTTACTGTATCGATCTGAGAGCCGTCCCCAGAATCTGAAGAAAATAATACTTACAAACTGAGTTAATGCTGCAAGAATTGTTGCAAATAGAAAACTCACACCGAGTCTTGCGAGGAGATACACTGTAAAGAATGATGCAGCTAAGGATGTACTTAATGTCCAGACCACAGAAAACCAAATCAAATTCTTGAAATTAGCATCTTCAAATGGTTGTTTAATGAGGTCCCTAAAAGTGGTCTTGACACTTGGAAATCTAAGCTGTGGTTCAGGTGTAGTCACAGTATAATAGATTGCAATTATTCCTGCTAGAAAGGCAATAACAAAAATGAAAGAATAACCGAATTGAGTTGAACCTGGAAGAGAAATATCCCATTGTGTGATGAAATATCCTCCAGATACTGATAACACAATAGCGACAAGACTGCTCAAAGCCATTCTTCTAGAGAAAAAATGACCCAATTTATTTTCTGGAACAAGGTCTCGCAACCATGAATTCCAACTTGGTGACCCTATTGCCGTAAAAGCTGCTTGAAATCCGACAGTAACCACTAGTAGAATATAGCTATTTGCAAAAGACCCCATGAAAGGAATCAACGCCATTAAGACAATACCAACCCGATTCCCAAGTTGTGTAAGTAGATTTACTTTTCTTCTCTCACCAATCTTTTCCACAAAAGCAACTGCAGGAATCTGAAGAAGTTGTACGAATGAGGGCACTGCAGCTATTATCCCTATCACTGTATTAGGAGCCCCAAGAAGCAGAGCGAAGCCAACAAGAAACACTCCTTCTGTTAGAGTGTTTTTTACTTGTGCAGTCACTCCCTGCATCATCATCTTTGAGAGCCCTTTTTCGATCTGCTCTTCGGTTAATCCAATTTCTGTATCTGTTGACAACTTCCCATCATCCGTTATGTCTGAAAATATGTATCTACTAACCTATAGATATGGTTTAAGGTGGGAATCGCACAACTCTTACGGAGTCAGATGAGAATGGACTCACCCTCCACTCTCATCATTGAACGCTCTTCATTTTGTGGTATTCTTTCTTATTCAATGTAAATTCGAGTGTTCATTTTATTCTGGCTCTACACCTACCATCACGTATTTGCGTAGCCAGAGATCTAACTACTATCAAACTTTCATTGATACTGAAATTATAAACTTCAATCCTACCATTCTATTCTCTTACTTTTATTATCCTCATAACATGTTTCACAGACACGTAACGGAAACTTAGGTTCCATGCAAATCAATTGGTGTGATTGAATATCGTCATTGATTATCTTCAGCGGTTTACCGCACAAGTTACATCCATATAACGCAGTAATTTCGAACTTAATCTCCCGGGACGGGCAATTATACACTCTCACATTTCGCTCTGGACTTCCCAGTTCCCGCATATCACCAAAGACTCGCAGCGAGTGCAAAACTGGATACATTCCAACAAGGCTCTCTATACAAATTCCCTCAGGAGAATTGTAACTAAAATCAAACTCTTGTCCAACTTTATGCCCTGCACGACAATTTCCGTCCCCAACTATTTTTATCTTGAAATTAACTGGTTCTTTCCAATTATCTCGAAGCCTTAAAATCGAACCCTGTTCGGAACTTTTTTCGCTTGTCAAGAATAACACCAATAGATATTGTACCACCGATTTGGACAATTTCTCCATATGGGTTTTCCGAGTTGGATTGGTCCCTTACTAAGGACCAAGAGTCCATCGCACAACTACAGTGATCAACTCTCATTTGATTGTATTCATAAGAATTATTCTAAGTTTCATTTACCGATTTTCCAAGGTTTTATCTAATAGTTTATTTCCTTATATGAATATTATAGCATATGCAAACATCGGAATATTATGCATTAGTGAACCTCTATACATTATTGGCAGTAGGTGTAGTTGTTTTTCTAATCTCGTATTGGATTTGGTTTTCAAGAAGAAAACCAATTGGTCGTATCAGTGTTGCAAGACCTGCTCCAAGAGACCCTCATGGGAAGGGCTATTTATCCACTGCATATGCATATGATGACTCATTAGCACCTAGTACTTATTTTGGTGATTTTGGTCCCCTTCCAGTGAGAAAGAAAGAAAAAAGAAGAACACCTACAACGTACAGAAAGCAGGAAGACTAAGAAGTACACACACTATCGAGCATCCTTCCATTTTTTCTAAATTTTTCAGATAAGCTAATTCTTTATTCTCCACTGTTTCGATTTCTTTTTGCATATATCAAAATGACCGCAATCACAAAAATCACCACCCCTGAGATAATTATCACAGTTTCAGGTGGAGTTGTTGCTGCAGTGGTACCATACGCATAGTAAATATCCATCTCATTATTCCTTCCATCAGCCCATGCTATATGTGGAACTTCGTTTGAATCCAACTGGATAGAGATATAATCGCCCGGTCTTGTGAACGAGTTTGAAGTCAGTGCATCAGCAACAGGAATCGGATCGCTAAATATTGGGCTATCGCGCTCATCACCTTCAAATGTTAGAATGCGATAATATGGTCTGTAGGACCCTCCCTGTTCATCATAATAGACTATATGCACCCTTCCCTGAGTATCGATGACCATTTCTGGATTCCATTGATTTCCTTCCACAGTCGGATTTACTCGTAGGCGGTCGCTCCAAGTATCTCCAAAGTCATCAGAGTATCGAAGATAGACATCAAAAGAATTCACCCCTCCATCAAAGCCATCTGCCCAAAGAACATAGAGTCTATCGTTCTGATCAAATCGAATGGCTGGAATAGTCATCTTACCCGGTGCTGAGGTAGAATAGTTTCCGTCGTTGTTTATGAACCGGCTCTCCTGGAAGGTATTGCCGCCATCTATGCTTTTTGAGAGTTCGACGTTTCCCCAGCTCCAAGTTACTGGATCGAGATACAACCATGCAACAAACAGATGATTCTCAGAGTTCAGAGATATGTATGGTAACCCTTTCGATGGAGTATATTCGGTAATATTGCATATTTCTTGGAAGGTCATACCTCCATCTGTGGATCGAGTAAGATGAATAGAGGCGTTTCCAACCGTTGTCGCGTCGTCAGTGTCGTCATAGACTATGTATATTATACCACTATCACTAATTGCCATTGTTTCTTTGTCCGCGAAAAAGCTTCCATAGGAAGCAGTTACAGGCATCCACGAAGCACCATAATCATGACTTCTCGCAACTGTAATCTGAGAAAGCGATGGACCAGTTATCGAGT
Organism: Candidatus Thorarchaeota archaeon; assembly: GCA_016841005.1. The sequence continues at coordinate 8,337 of JAEORG010000180.1, forward strand.
ACTCTAGGTACGCATAATAGATAGTTTCATCATGCCACACCAACCATGGATCTGATTGTCCTGTTCTCCCAGTTGTGAACATAGGCATACTATATGGACTTGTCCAAGTAGTTCCACCATCGACGGACTTAGTCACACTGACACGAATGCCAGGTCCATCATGTGTATTTGATTCCTTCCACCCCACGAAGATCGTATCATTGTCACTAATTGCAATGGAAGTTTCTACATGGTGTGGGTATGAGGAATCATCAGTCGAGAGAAGAATGTTTGAAGAGAAAGCACTAATTTCGGGTAGGGCTTCCACGGAAGTACTTTGGAGTGCTATATCTCTCGTGTAGTAGGCGGCAATGTGAAATTCACCACATGATTGTAAGACTGGCAATACCAAAAGTAGAACTAGAACAAGCATCAGTAGAACTCGACGAGCCATGAATGTAAAATCCTCCTCGCTCTCAGGAAACTAGACGCGAATCACTAGAGGCGTGAGAGAGAGTGTGAGCAATATAATAATCTCTATTATTGGAGCAACTGATTAGAGCCTATGGATGACAAGTTCTCTTTCAAAACAGGTGAAATACGAATTAGAATATACAAACATCAAAGATAACAGGTGTATATGATGGGAACAGCTGAGAAGGTACACACTCTTCAAACTCTCCCTGTTAAGCACCCTTTCACTATTATATTTTTAACTCCGATTACGATATTAGTCAGCTCAATCTAGTATTTGATGGTTAGGTGCTGAGATTGGACGAAATCGACAAGGGAATCCTGTTTGGACTACTCCAAAACTGTAGAATCCCATATCGATCACTTGCGCAACAATTCAACATGACTGCAAATGGGGTCAAGAAACGAATTCAGAATCTTGTTGATGCAGGTGTGATTGCACAATTCACAGCTGAGCTCACTCCAGCTATGGTGGATGGTGAGAATTTTCTTGCTATTGTTTTCACGGATGGGAAAGAGGATGAGGACGCCCTTCTTCATGTGATAGGTTCACACATACTAGTAAGAGAGGTTGGTATTCTATCTGGATCCGCGTATATGGCCATGGGAACCCATACTGGTTCAGAAAGTCTCAGAGACCTTGGTAGCTTTCTTCGAGGAATAGAGAATGTTAAGAGTGTTGAATTGCATAGTCTTGTAAAAGATGCACTTCATGGAAGAAGGACTGACTTGTCTAAATTGCAACTTAGAGTTTTACACTGCTTAGTCAAAAACCCACGTATGTCAACCAAGATGATTTCTGAGATTACGGGTTTAACAGTCAGAAGAACACGAATAATAATACAGAAACTTGTTGAGAGTGGTTCAATCTCTCTTGGCATACGGTGGAATCTCAGTGCTGGGGATGGATTTGTCTTTCTATTGAAGATTAACTGGGATGAAAAAATTGGAAGTCTAGAGGAACTGCTGCTCTTTATTGGTGAGAATTTTCCTGTAGCATTCTATGGCCCATTAATATCAGCTACAGAGCCAGTGGTTTTCGCGGTATTCGTCGTTGATCAATTCAAGGATGCAGATCTTATATCCAAAAAGGTTGGAAGAACTCCTTTTGTGACATCATGTCAGGCTCTTTTTGGTAGGCCCCAAGTTAGTTTTCCGGATATCCGTAGTATTCGCCTTGATGAAATGCTAAAAAATGTTGAATTTTAGTTATCTCTTGCAAATATTCTTTATATGAACTCATGAGTTCACATAATTCCTTCTTTTCTAATTCCTCTCAATCTTTTACTGAACTAATTTGCACACATGAATAGAATAGCATTTTTTCCATCATCCCATTTCAGGTGATTTTTAAAAATGCAGACTATTGTCGAACGACCATTGGAAAAACGCATCGAATCTGCAATTGAATTATCTAATATCACAAAGAGATTTGGAAATATCACTGCAGTTGATGGACTGAATCTTGAAATTGGATGGGGCGAGGTTTTTGGTCTTCTTGGTCCAAATGGAGCTGGAAAAACAACTACAGTCAATATGCTCTCAACTTTGATGAATCCCACGGAAGGACATGCAAAGGTTGCCAATTATGATGTGGTTAAAGACGCAAAATATGTCAGAAAATTAATTGGTTTGTGTCCTCAACAACCAGCATATTTTCCACATCTCACTGGTCGAGAGAATGTGGAGTTATTCGGTCAACTCCACTCAATACCTAGGAAACTACTTGATGAACGAATTGAGCTTCTAGCTCAAAAAGTTGGTATACTTGATGATATTGACCGTCGTGCCAGTCATTATAGTGGCGGGATGGTACGACGCATTAGCACTATTATGGCACTTATTCATAACCCCTCTGTTGCTCTACTTGATGAACCCACAGTCGCAATGGATCCAGTATCGCGTCGTCTAGTTTGGGATTTCATTAAAGAACTAAGAAATCAGAATAAAACAATTCTTCTTACAACTCATTACATGGAAGAAGCCCAAGAACTCTCAGATCGAGTGGGTATAATTGATGAAGGTAAGCTAATTGATGTTGGACCACCTCAGGTCCTGATAGAGAAATATCAAGCCAAAGATTTGGAAGAGGTCTTTGTGCTGAGAACAGGTAAGAAACTAAGGGAGGAGGTCTAGATGGATTCACAGCGAATTTTTGCTCTAGTAAAGAAGAATATTCGAAAGCTAACGAGAGATCCAGGTACAGTTTTCCTTCTGATACTCTTTCCTGTTGTTCTTACAATCGTATTTGGATTTGCATTTGGAGGAATTGGTGAATCGGGACCACAGAGTTTTGAAATTGGAGTTGTCAATTTAGATCAATCCTCATACAATCCCGAATGGTCAACTTGGTTTGTGGCAAATCTAACTGAAACAGATGGTGTTAACCTAGTGCAGTATGTTGCTAATGAAACTGGACAAGGTGATCTTCTCGAAGGAATCATAGATGCTCTGGTAGTAATCCCTGGAGGCTTTGGTGATAGTTGCCAATCCTACTGGTCGTCTCCTTTAGATGGAAGTAGTTGGACGAATACAACCATAGAACTTTATCTTGATAGCGGATCTTTTACTGCTACAATTGCTGTTCCCTCAATCGTTCAACAGGTCTTTCTCAAAACGCTGTTTGGGGATGCAAGGATGTCTTTGGAAGTTCCTATTCAGCTTACAAATCCTACACTCATATCTGCTAATACGTTCTCGCAGTGGGACTATATGGTACCAGGAATGTTCGCCTTTTCTGCTATCTTCATTACAGTAATAGTAGCACAAGCTATGACTGAAGAAAGAAGTGAAGGTATTCTTAGAAGAATGTCGACTACTCCATTGACATCAACCGATTACATGCTTAGTCAGATTATCTTCTATATGGGTATAGCTGTTTTCCAGGTATTGATTATTTTTCTAACATCTTACGCGATTGGCTATCGTCCAGCAACCGGAATAGTGGGAATCGGATTTGCGCTATTGATATTGGCGGTTTTCTCTCTCTCTTGTGTGGGTTTGGGTTTACTTGCTGCGACTATCTCTAATTCCGCAGATGGAGCTACAGGTCTAGCATTCATGATAGCAATGCCACAGATGTTTCTTGGAACATTCATGCCACTCGGTGGAATTGCTGACACTATTGCATCAGCTATGCCTAGTAAATATGTGACAGATGCTTTGACAACCCTCTTCCTAAGGGGCGCCGAAGTCACAACCCTCTCTATTTGGATTGATCTTGTCCTAGTTATCGTAGCATGTGTCGCTGTTGTTTCCATCGGAATACTTGTCTTTGAGAGATGGGGTAGAGGAAAATAGAATGGAACTAACTGATATGGTTGAGGGGTATGAACTATTACGTTCTACCTCTCAACTTGACCCCCTTTACTCTGAAACAGGTAGAATCATTCTATTACATGACGATCAGTCAGTTAGAGTCTATCTCACAATAGGCCTTGATAGTTGGGAAGACATTACACTAGAAATTGAAGTATTCATGGGAGTTAGTCGCAAGGTGAAATCTGTTCAATCTCAATCAGTCTATGATTATGAAAATGACACGAGTTTATCAAAAGGGCAATTGTTGGAATGCATCTCTCTCATTGAATATTTACTCCGTTTGGAAGAATCTGGATTCAAACTAGAAATCGTATTGGATGATTGCATATGGACTGCACGATACACAGTTAATCACAAACCAGACACTCAATTATTTGGGATTGTAGTGCCCCCAAATCATCTGGAAAAAATGAGTTGAATCAATTCTCTTCTATGAGATTAGATTTGCCTCGAGAAAGTATTAAGCACCAAAGCTGTTATGATGTTCGAATGCAGAATTTCTTGGATGGTCAGAGAGCGTTTTCCAAGTCTTCAACTAAATCCTCTATGTCTTCAATACCAGCTGAGATTCTGATTAGACTATCAGTAATACCGATTTGGTTTCTTGTTTCTTGAGAAATACTTGCATGTGTCATTGAAGAGGGGTGCTCTATTAGTGACTCTACACCACCCAGACTTTCTGCTATGTAAAATAATTGAAGTCTTTCCAGGAAATTCTTTGCATCATTAAAATCGCCATTTAACTCAAAGGAGAGCATACCCCCAAAGCCTCTCATCTGTTTAGTGGCAAGTTTATGCTGAGGGTGAGTTTTGAGACCTGGATAGTAAACACGTTTGATTTTACCACTGTCCTGCAATAACTTTGCGATTTGAAGTGCGTTTTCTGCATGTTTTTCCATCCTAAGGGTCAATGTCTTTGTTCCTCGTAGGACCAGAAAGCAGTCAAATGGGGAGGGTATGGCACCAACAGCATTTTGGTTGAATCTGATCTTTTCATAAACATCAGAATTGGATAGCATAATCGCACCTCCTACCACATCACTGTGTCCGCTCAAGTATTTGGTAGTGCTGTGAACAACCATATCAGCATCAAGATTCAAAGGGGACTGAAAATATGGGCTCATGAACGTGTTATCGACTACAGTATTCACATCTTTTTCATGTCCAATTCTGGCAATTTCTCTGATATCACACATCCGCATCAAAGGATTAGTAGGTGTTTCTAACCAAATCAGCTTTGTATTTTTTCTAATTGCTTGTTCCACATTGAGTGGATCTCTAGCATCAACATATGAAAACTCAACCGCGAACTTTGTCAGAACGCTGTCAAACAATCTTCTTGTTCCACCATATAAATCATCAAAAGCAATCACATGATCTCCAGCCTCACATATGGATAGAAGGAGCGTAGTTTCTGCAGCCATCCCTGAAGAAAAAGTCAGACAATATTTAGCATCCTCAAGTGAGGCAAGCCGCTTTTCTAACGCATCTCTGGTAGGATTCCCCGTCCGGGAATACTCGTATCCGCCTGTAGGTGTATCCACTTTCTTCCTTGCAAATGTTGATGCCAAATGAATTGGAACTACAACATCTCCAGATTCTTTCTCATCAAGTCTAGGTTCCTCTCCAACATGAATGGCCCTGGTTGCAATCTTCAAACAATGCATTCCTCCTCAGTATCATCTAAGAATCCATGCTCCTTCATCCATTCGTTGGAGAAAATCTTGCTAATGTAATTTCTACTGGTATCTGGTAGCAATACAACTAACATCTCGTCTTGCTTCATTTTCTCTGCAACTTTAAGGGCACCATAGATAGCGGCACCTGAGGATCCTCCTGCCATCATTCCCTCCTCTCTCACAAGTCTTCTTGCTGTTAGTAATGCATCCCTATCGCTGACTGTTACAATCTCATCTATGACTTTCATATCCAAGCTATCTGGCATAAAATCCTCGCCGATTCCTTCAGTCAAATATGAATGAATACTACCAGATGTACCATAGAATTCGTGATGATACATTGATCCTTCTGGGTCAATTCCAACCACTTTTATTTCTGGATTCATCTCCTTCAGAAATCTGCCTGTCCCAGTGATGGTTCCACCAGTACCTACTCCTGCTACAAAAACGTCAACTTTACCCTCAGTCTGTTCCCAGATTTCTGGTCCTGTTGTTTTGTAGTGCACCATTGGATTTGCCATGTTATAGTATTGATTTGGCATAAATGTCCGGTCGTTTTCTTCTGCGATTCTCTCGGCAACTTTTACATAACTCTCAGGATCATCAGGTTCGACATCAGTTGGGGTAATGATTACTTGTGCACAGAGTGACCTGAGTAATGCAATCTTTTCTTGGCTCATCTTATCCGGAATAGTCACTATCATCTTGTAACCCTTCACAATTGCGGCTAATGCAAGACCTATTCCTGTGTTACCCGAAGTGGGCTCTACTATTGTATCTCCCGGATTTAGCAGGCCTCGTTTCTCTGCATCTTCAATCATTGCAATACCAATTCGGTCCTTCACACTTCCACCTGGATTGAAGTATTCTACTTTCGCAAGAATTGTAGGACGTAATCCTTCATTCATCCTTCTTAGCTTGACAAGAGGAGTATTACCAATTGTACCCAAAATACTATCATACACCTTCAATGATTTTACCACCTTAATGAAACTCGAATAGTAATCGTCTGTGAGGTCGATCCACTACTCCACAATCAAGTATAAACATAACCATAGTTAAATCAATGATATGCCTTTCGATGTACGCGTTCTCTCTTACAAGAGTCTAGACACTGAACTCGGATTATTTGAGAGATAGACCTTTCATACATATCCTATATCCAACTAAGATGTGATGATTATGCCTCGTTGGACAAAAGAGAAGATTATTGAAAGTATTCAAACAGAGAGGCGGCGTCTAGAAAAGAATCTCTCATTACTTTCAGATGAAGAAATACTAAAACCCGGTGTTATTGGTGAATGGTCTGTAAAAGATATCATGGCACATCTCTTTGATTGGGAGCAGAGATTTCTTGGATGGTATATGGCAGGACTAAGAGGTGAAATTCCGGAGACACCAGCTCCTGGTTTAAAATGGAATCAATTGCACATTCTAAATCAGCAAGTGTTTGAGAAACATCAAAATCGCGACCTTCAGGACATAAAAAATGAGTTTCAAACATCTTACGATAAGACTCTCAAAACGGTGAGATCAATTCCTGATGAAGACATGTTCAAAGCAGATAGGTTTGAATGGACTCAACGTGACACATTAGCTGGCTTCATTCTAGCTAATACTGCTAGTCACTATCGGTGGGCAAAGACTAGAATTCGTCGTTGGATGAAAGATGTAGGAATAATATAGCCTTACAAAAGAAGCAAAATAGCAGGACACAATTGTCAGGAAATTATTATAATAACATCTGTTAGTATATAACTTAGTATATTCAAGATACCCTCAAAAGTCTTCTAACCGAGTTATCAAAATCGTGGGCATTACATTCTCCCATGAGCATTCATCAGTAATGAATTAGAAAATGATGGTGGAATCAAATGAAGAAGAAGTCCGTATCAGTCTTGGTAGTAGCAGTTCTATTTTGTCTACTATTAATTCCTCATGCAATTTATGATGCAAACTTCCGGCTATCGAATTCTAGGCTGTATCGAACTTCAGATTCTACACCACATGATGAAATCGTGATAACACACAATGATAATTTCACAACTCAAGGGTGGGAAGGAAATGGGACAGTTGATAACCCATTCATCATCTCCAATCTGGAAATAAAAAGCGACACAACATGTGTCAACATCAGTAATACAGACGTGCATTTTGTGGTAGAGAATTGTTGGATGACGAGCGATAGTGTAGCTTCGAGTGGATTTGGAATATTTCTGGACTCAGTTCAAAATGGGGAAGTTCGAGATGTCATGATCACCAAAAAGGAAGTTGGTGTATCATCACTTGATACTACCGACACAACATTTTCAAATATCACTATCTATAGTTCTGGTCTTGGTATTCATCTCATTCAATCAACGAATTGCTATGTTGTAAATAGTACTATCATTGAGAACTCAGAAGGTTCAGCTATAACATTACAGGATAGTGACCATTGTAGTGTTATTCACAATCACCTACAAGGAAATCGAATTGGGTTCTTTTCTAATTCTTCAGAATGGATGGAGCTGACCAATAATACCATCGTTGGTAATTCTGAATATGGTATTCAGACAACAAGTGGTACCAAGAAACTCTCTGCATACTGGAATTGGATTGGATGGAATGGCCAGAATGCAATTGATAATGGGAGTACTAAATTTTGGGACAATGGTAACTACGGGAATTGGTGGAGTGATGGTGATAATGAAACCGATTACATTGTCCCAGGGTCTGCGAATGCTAAAGATCGCCATCCACAAGTTTGGAATGATACTATGGGGCCCGATATAAACACACTATTAACCCACAGCGAATCTGATAGCGAATTTTCGGTTCATGTTTCCGCTGAAGTTGTTGACGATGTTGCAGTCAGTCAAGTAATCCTATCCACTTCATTGGATAATGGCAGTACTTGGTCAAATATCACAATGGATTGGTCTTATGACTCATGGACAGCTAGTGTTGAAGATCTTTTTGCAGGTAGTATTATTCACTATGTTGTTTATGCCAGTGATTATGCTAGCAATTGGGAAGTGACCTCAGATGAGGAATATACCATTCCCATGGAAACAGATTCCACCACAACATCCTCAACAACTGGTACCGATACAACCAGTACTAACCCAACAACAGGGACAGGAACAAACACAACTACTGGACCCGGTGGAGATGTTCCTGGAATAGATCCCTTGGCTATCGCTGCAATAATTGGTGTTGCTGCTGTAATCGGCATAGTTGCTTTTCTGATGTATCAGTACCCTTCAAAGTTTGGACGGAATAATTAGCATCAATAAAAATAGAGCCCTCAGACATCTCGAAGTCTGATGGGCTTCTCCTATCTTCTGATTAATTCAAATAGATTGAATGCTTGATTTCTATCAAAAGAAATATGCGAGAGTTATTACAATGGGCTCTATCTCATTTGATGCCAAATCTATAGGGATTATCAGAACTCCATTTAGAACAAGCGAAGAAGTTCCAATACAGTC
>JAEORG010000181.1 GCA_016841005.1 Candidatus Thorarchaeota archaeon
ACTAAATGATGGAATAGAAAATCGAGGGACTCAGATGAAATTCAAAGACCTATCTCAGATTGTTGTGGAGGCGTTGGGCCGTTAGGTGGTGTTAAAATGATTGCGAAGAAACACTTGCGGAATCTTGCGGATATAGTGGGTGAAGATTACTTCTCTTCGGAGGAATATATGATCAAGCTTTATTCGCATGATATTGCTGCATTGCCAGGCATTGTCCATGATGTATTGAATCCAGACGCAGAAGCAGTGGCTCAACCAACAAATACCGAAGTCGTATCGAATCTTTTGAAGTATTGTAAAGAGAACCACATTCCAGTTGTTCCTAGAGGCCATGGAACTAGTGGATATGGAGGTGCTCTGCCAACTAGAGGCGGACTTGTTCTCGAGATGACCAGATTAAATGCAATACATCATATTGATAGACAAAATATGACTGCCGAGGTCGGCTCAGGCATTATCTGGGGGAAACTGATAGAAGAACTTGAAGATGAAGGATTGACTGTAGCAGCATACCCATCCAGTGCACCATCAAGTACAGTAGGGGGTTGGGTGGCGGCTGGAGGTAGCGGTATTGGAAGTACAAAGTACGGCGGTATTGCTGAACAGGTCACAGATCTGGAAATTGTTCTTCCCAACGGTGAAATAATTCGTACAAAGGACACATCCGAAGAACGATTTATGATAGAAACAGATAGAACGGATTTCATCGGTGGTGAAACCTTTTATGGGGACATTAGTGATAATCTAGATTACAATCCTGATTCAACTCAGCTCTTTGTTGATAGTAATGGCACACTCGGTATCATTACCAAAGTGGTTTTGAAAATTATACCACTGAGAAATATCAAACCTACAACTTCATCATTTCGAAGTCAGAGTTTGATGGTGGGAGCGCTTCAGGATATTCTGGAAGCCACAAGACCGTTCTACTTACATTTCATCACTGACAAGTTTTATAGAATGCTCAAGAAGGTGGATCAAGCACCACCTACTACAGGAGAGTTCATTATCTCATGTGCATTCGAGGGAACTGACGATGAAATTCAGACAGAGATTGAAAAGCTCAAGCATATTGTAAGTCGATATAGTGGTTCGCTTGAATCGGATGAGATTGCAAATCATGAATGGGGCGAACGCTTCTACCCTATGAGGATAAAACGACTCGGACCAAGTCTAGCACCATCCGAAGTTTATGTTCCGCTAGAAAATCTGGATGACTACATTAACCACATGAACAAGCACTTCAAAGCTGAAGAGTTCGCACTTGAAGGAGCGATAACTGACAGAGGAGAAGTTGCGGTTCTTACTTGGTTCCCAGATGATGAACGCCGTAGAATTTCATTCCTGATGGGTTGGTACCGTTCTTTGGATGTGATCAATCTCGGCCTGAAACATGGTGGTAGGGCATATTCAATCGGTATGTGGAATGCAGCCCATTCAAGAAGTTTCTATGGAAAAGAGCACTACACAAAAATGTCAAACCTGAAACGGAAGACTGACGAGAAGGGATATCTCAACTCTCACAAGGTCTTTCCGGGGCCATTAGTGCTGAGCACTCGAATGAACCTGTTGATCATGTTTATCGCAGGGATTGTCGCACCCATTGTAATTTGGGTGGCAAGATTATTGGTACCAACAATTTTCCAAGCGTATGTCCCTTGGATAATTGTAAATGATCTTGCGAGTTATCTGATCTGGTTCATTGTTGGCGTATTTGTCGGGTTTGTTGCGACTGAGTTTGTAAATCTGCTGCCAATCTCAGTTGTCCTCTCAATAGGAACACCATTCCTAAGATTAGGAAGAAAAATCTTCCATTAAAGGAGGCTTGATGGAGTTTGGAGGTGACAAAAGCCTGAGCACCATATCCAACTATTCACATCCCTTTGACAATATAGTAATTAGTCGATATTCAATCATACAGCATGCTTTATTGACGCTTATTCAGATTTGTAGATTCTTCTTTAGCTCTTCTATTTTCCAACAGACCAACAGATGCAATTATTTCGTAAACGGAGGTATCTAAATGACGACGCCCATACTAACTAGTCAATTGCAGGCACTGCAATTTGACAACATACACATGACAGTGTTTCTTGGTCTTCCTGCATTGATTCTCCTCTGGACTGGTACAGCATTGTACTATATTTCAAAGGAGAGATTCACATTTGTTCATGGTTTATGTGCGGGTTTGGCTTTACTGCTAACGACGATTAATATTGTCACAATACTACCCCTCACAAATACTGTTCTCAGTGTTGGAGGAGCAGATATTTTTCATCTAATCCATATTAGTCTTGGAGTAATAGGTTACTTAGGTGGTATTGGTGCATTCCTCACAGGAATCTCAGGGATTAGATCGCATATTCCTGGATTAGTCGCTGCGGTATGTTGGACACTTGTCTTCGTTATGGGGTACATCCAGTTTATAGCATAGAGGTGCAAAGAGAGATGAATGAAGCAGAACCAATTAAGGAATTAACTGAAGTTCAATGGATTAGCGACCTCATGGCAGAACGTCTCTCAGCAAGTGGAGA
>JAEORG010000182.1 GCA_016841005.1 Candidatus Thorarchaeota archaeon
CCCCTATTGGAGATAGCAGGAATGTGTATCCCCGTTTTGGAATGTCAAATCGAAGTCGACCAACTACATAGCCATCCACAATTATTTCATACATGGCATCAATTGATGAAACCTTATTCATGATGATGGTCTTTGTGGGAGGTAGAATGATCTTACCAATACCATCTCCATATTGAGAGTCAATTGCTTGGATAGCTCGTTCAAGATGCCCATCCATGGCAGGGAACGGGTCGCCAGGCGGTGAGAGATCTACTTTACGAGATTGCGAACCGCACACACTACATTGAGTCTCTGCAATGCGAGGAACATTACAAGTGTCACACCAATAGAATCTAATCTTAGTGAGATATGGTGCATGTCCTCTTCGGAACTTTTTACGACTATGTTTTCCTCTAGCCAGTTGGAGCAACTCCAGTTTATCTATTCGAAGTCAGCAGTAGTTCTCATTTTCACCTTTCGATAGGGATGTTTAGTTCATCTAGAAGTTTAGGTGTAGGATTTCCATCTTTATCCCAACCTCTAAGGGAATAATATTCAGGTAGTAGTTCATTTGCGTGAGAGATTCGTTTTCGAGACCCTCCCTCAGGAAGGGGAGTTGAGAACCGTTGAGGAAGTCTGTCATCATCCTTGGTTAATCCTTCACGGATATTGAAGATTCTCTCAAGATTCCAAATGCGAGCGCCTATCCTGAGTAATTCTTTTCCATCAATTGGTAGACCGGTTCCTGCTGCCAGCATCTCAGCATAGTCATCAACTGCCCAAGCAAAATTCGTGAAACGACAGACAACCATAGAGTCCATTGCTGCAGAAAGGTTCTGGAATAATATGACCAGATCCGCCTTACCTTCGGTGCTGTCTCTATCAACAAGCACAGGACTTCCTAATACTTCAGGTCCAATTAGATATGAACGAAGATGACAACCACCTCTATTGGAGGTGGCGTAACCTAATCCATGCCCTTGGACACCTCTTGGATCATATGCAGGAATTTCAAGTCCTTTAACGTGCATGGCAAGCTCTGGCGCTCCATATTGCTCTGCAAAAATCCTTGAGCCCTTACCCAATTCTGCGCCAAGACCACGAGCGTGTGCAATATCTTCAAGCAACTCTAGAATGCCCGTAGTATTACCAAATTGGAGCGAATGTTCCAATTTTCCCTTCTGAACAAGCTCCATTGCACATCCAATCGTACTGCCAACTGAGATTGTATCAATACCGTATAAGTTACACATATGATTTGCATAAGCAATCCATTCTAGATCATTGATACCACATTGCGGTCCAAGTGCCCAAATTGATTCAAACTCTGGACCACCAACATCTTTTCCACGTGCATGGCTCATACGTCCACAACCAATGGGACAACCGTGACAATTGTAGTTCTTACGAGATAGACGTTCGAGTAGTTTCTCTCCTGAAACTCCATCGGCATCATTGAATGTGCCTTCTTGGAAATTATGTGTTGGCAGCATGCCAAGCTCGTTAATCACATTCACTAGAACTGGAGTCCCATATACAGGGAGTGATTTGTCTGTGACTCCATTCTTCTTGATCAGACGCCTAGATCTTTCAACTGCTGTTCGTAGGCGTTCCTTATCATGAACCTCAATAGACTTAGTGCCTTTTGCAACAATAGCCTTCAATTTCTTTGAGCCCATAACTGCTCCAACACCACCGCGCCCAGCTGCACGATGTTTGTCTGTGATTATCGCAGCTAAATTGATCTTATTTTCACCAGCGGGGCCAATACAGGCAACCTGTGCTTTTTCATCGGTCTCTTTGATTAGCTCGTCTGTGGCAACATCAGTATTCTTACCCCATACTTTGGATGCGTCACGAATTTCGACCTCATCATCATTAATCCACAAATATACTGGGGACTCTGAAGCACCAGAAATAATGACTGCAGCAAACCCAGCCCGACGTAGTTGAGCTCCAAAATACCCTCCTGCATGTGAATCAAATATAGTGCCTGTCGCTGGAGATTTCGTGATAACAACAAATCGTCCTGCTGTTGGAACTGCAGTAGCTGTAGAAGGTCCTACTGCAAATATCAACATGTTATCAGGGGATAACGGATCTGTTCCAGGTGATAGGTTATCATAGAGTAATTTTACACCTAATCCGCGTCCTCCCAGATATTCTCTGTAAATATCATCAGGAATGGGTTTTCGTGTGATTTCCTTATCACTTAGGGAAACATAGAGTAAGTCAGCCTTTGTGTATGGTTGAGAAGTTTCAGACATTCATCATTCCTCCTAATCTGTGAAGACATTATGTTCCTTATCGGGGCATGTCAGGCATCGTTGTTTATACCAAAGATACACTTCCTTTGGTTGCTTAGCAATATTTGCCATTCGACTAGGACAGGTCCAACATGGTTTGTCCGGTTGCATCCATGAATCACTATATTGTGCCCATCTATAGTCTTCAATTATTCCAATTCCACTGCTAGTTCCAATTCTATTTGCACCAGCATCAATAAGTCGGAGAGCTTCCTTGAAAGTTCGAATTCCTCCAGCAGCCTTTACTCCCATAGAGCTGCCTATGGTTTCTCGCATGAGTCTGACATCATACGGTGTTGCACCCATTGGACCAAATCCTGTAGATGTTTTGACGAAATCAGCTCCAGCATCCTTGCAGATGAGACAAGCCTTCACTTTCTGATCATCTGTCAACAAACCTGTTTCGAGGATGACTTTGACATGAGCATCACCTGATGCTTGCACCACTGCTTCGATGTCCTGTTTTACTAGGTCATAATTCTCATCACGTAAAGCTCCTACATTGATTACCATATCAACCTCATGAGCTCCAAGTGCAACAACTTCTCTAGTTTCTGTAGCTTTTACTTGCGGCAGAGTAGCACCCAAGGGGAATCCAACTACGCAACAGACTTTCACATCGGAGTCTTTCAGTAATTCAGCAGCATACTCTACGTGAACTGCATTAATGCAGACCGCTGCAAAATTGTAATCCAGTGCCTCTTCACATAGTTGCTTGATTTTACTTTGTTTTGTATCAGCTTTTAGCACAGTGTGATCTATAGTCTGTGCTAGTTCTTCCACAGTGAGGACCATAGTCGTACCTCCGGATGTGAAAGAGGTGCATTTGGCACTATTAACCCTTCGAAAAGGTCAGAACTGACTTTATCGAGTACCTAGATAGGATTTGATATCATCCAAGACCTCTTTTTGTAGTCTAATGACATCATGAACCTCGATTTCTTCTGCATCTTTCACCACAGAGTTTAGCTGGACAACGGTACCAACAGCATCAACTTTTGAGAAATCAACCGGGAACTCTACTTCCGCGCCTTTCACGATGAGTTCTGAACGAGTTGGATGGAGAGCGATCCTTATACTTCTTACAATGCCAATCCTTCTAGCTCGGTTATCTAGGACTTCTTTTCCAATCAGTCTACCAGGCATACTTAGCTCGTAAAGTTCAGCTTCTATACTTGCCATAGGTTCTTTTGTTGTAGCAGTCATCTCATCTAGGCTCCTATTACTGTATGAAGTGA
>JAEORG010000183.1 GCA_016841005.1 Candidatus Thorarchaeota archaeon
CGCTTGGGAAAAGTGACGCAAGAACAGCTTCAAGAAAGAACGAATCTCATGAGATGGGTAGCATTTTCAAAGACCGTTCCAGAACTACCAATAGGCGGAATTTTACAGATGGCCACAGTGTCAAATCTGCCCGCTGATGTGATTAGAGCCTATGAGGCTCCTTTTCCCGATGAATCATACAAAGCTGGAGCACGGATATTTCCATACTTAGTCCCTTCAGAGCTGTCAAAGAACCAAAAGGTCTGGGACAATGTCCTAACGAAGTGGAACAAACCATTCCTTACCGCTTTTAGTGACCGCGATCCAATTACAAGGGGCGGGGAGAAATACTTTCAGAGAATGATCCCGGGAGCCCACGACCGAGAGCATGTAACAGTAAAAAATGCAGGGCATTTTCTTCAAGAGGATAAAGGTGAGGAGTTATCACGGGTCATATTGGATTTCATTCACCAGGACTAATGAAAATTTTGCCTTTGACATCATAGATACTTTGGGATCGTCTTAATCAACGCTTCAACAGATGATACGATCTCCCCGTTAGTTTCTATGGCGCCTAGGACATATTGGTTCTTGTACATCCTTCCAGGACCTTCTCGTTTGCTACGAATATCTGTATACAGTCCAATGACCGGTATTCCTGAAGCAAAAGCGACTCCGATCTCACATGCCACACCACTGTCAATTGGGAATTGGTCAAGACAAGCGACTACGATGTCAGATGATTGAAGTTCTGTGGTGTCAACTTCAAAAATCTCTTCATTGGTAGGATCCGCATTTTTTTGGAATGCTTCTTGGGGGAGGAAAATGCTGTATCCTTCAGCTCTGACTCGTTTCACACAGTCCTCATTGAATTTCCTGTCTGCCTCTGAGAATAACGCATTCGCCCAATAGATTTTCTTGCCTCCCAATCCTATCTCCTCCATACCTTTCTCTTTTATTTCTACAATATCTAAAGACCCTGGCTTGAAGTTGCTTCATCTCCAGCGAGTCGGTCTTGTCTTGCTTTGATGATCTTATCAGAGTCCACAAAACCCTTGTAGAGGAGTAGTACACCAACTACTTCTCCCAAATATAGAATGTTACCAAACTCCGATCCGGATCTGGCAATAGCTCCTGCTAAAGCAATGGTAAGTCCACCCAATGCGATGAACAGATTGAACCGAAACTTGGTCTTTAGGAATGAGAAGAAAGCAGCACCAATCAGAAGGAATGATCCAGTGACTGTCAAGAGAGGTGAGAAGTTTCTGACGTGTTGCGCCATAGCGTTCCCAGCAACTGCAATGCCTGCCACGAAGTTCTCAGGTGTTACAACTGCGACCGCAGCGTAAGCTCCCATCCAGAGAGTCAGGATTATTACGTACGCCAGGTAAATATGTCCGTGGAGCATCTTTCTCTTTTTGTCATCCCATTTTCTCCCCAGAAGAAAGGCGATAACAATCAAGATCCCATATATCCCTATTCCTGCAATTGGGTATTCCATAGCTCCAAAAACCAAGGCTGAGTAGTCCGTAACAGTGCTCAGAGTCATCATCCAAGCGAAAAATATCATAATACCTAACAAAATCGCATCGATCGCGAAGAGTCCCTTTGGTGAGAATACATTCTTCTGGAGTATAAGATACAGCGCGCCAGCGCCCATAATTGCTACTAGGGATGCTGATAGAACCACGTATATTCTGTATACTTCGATATTCCACCCCACAAACTCTGACATCGATTCGAAACCAGCAGCCACGGCGAATAATACTAGAGAGATGCACCAGATAATCTGATAGATTCTTTTTCGGCGTATCCATTGTTTAAACAACAGGTATGCAAACATCACAGCAACAATTGTTGCGATGACTGGGAAAATTGACATTATCGTTTGCATGATGAAAACACTGGAATACTGGATTGCACAATCAGATAAAAGCAGTTTCAAGCATGCACTTTTTCCAATGTTGTAACTTGCAATGAAAATGACATGTGTAGAAATGAATCACAATAGAGATTATATTAGTGAAGGTGGTAGCATGGTTACTGCAGATGATACAATGGTGTCTCCCTTATGACATGCTATTTCAAAAATTCCAGGATGAAAGAATTACTTCGTGACATTGAAGTAGAGCCAACTAAAGAAAACATAGCGGAGGTCGACAAGATTCTCCATGAGATGTTAAGTGTTGATTATCCGAACTGTGCAGCGACATGGAAGATGGTTCGTGAGAAACTCAAATATGATGCTGAAGGTTTCAAAGAAAGACTCAGGGCTATCGTGCAAGTTCGTATTGAGTCCTGAAAACAGCCTCTCGAGAAGTTTTGTTGATTATCAGCTATCCTTTTTTGGACAAATGACAATATACTCTACTGCGTTCAGGAGGTTCCGACAGTGGTTGTTGTTATTGTTCTAATACAAGTTAAGGCTGGTAGTGCCGGTGCTGCGCTTGCTGCTATTGAAAAAGTTCCAGACATGAAGCATGTTCATATGGTGACAGGACCATATGACATCATTGCCTACGCTGATATTCCTGTAAAGGCCGGTTTTAGAAAACTGGTTGAAAGGATTCATGATGCACCTGGTGTAGAGCGAACTGAGACCTGCATGGCTATCTGATTATTGAATCATCCGCTCACTCAACGGACTTGCATTGGTAGCTACTTACAGTGAAATAGGTTCGTGAAAGAAAGCGAACACATCTAGCGACCTGCTGCATACAAAACTGCTGCAGTTGATTCTAGAAAGTTATTGTCTTCTTTGATTTCGCTATCGAGTTCTTTTCGAGAAACTGCAAAATAGTCTGCTTTAGAAGCCATGATCCCTTCAGGACCTTCAATCTTGAGTCGCATCAAAAATGCAACTGCCCTGGCTGTTGCACTATCTTTTCCAATAGGCTTTCTAGTTTCTTTGTAATGTTCAATGACAAGTCGTTCAACGAACGATATCCGCTCCCAGAATGCACTCACATCACAGTGAAGTTTGAATGCGACTATATCTCCCAGTGAATCTAGAATAAACACCCCACAGGTGTCCTTGGGTAGACTCCCAACTATTACTTTGTGCACATACTCTGTCAGAATTGTTCTACTTAGACTTTGTTTGGTACGAGACGGCGCATCAACTCTTACGATTGGCACGATCACAATTCCTGGATACGACAGAGGATCACTTAAGCTCATTATTTTGCCCTTAAGAATCTCATCCGCCACTACTCTCACGCAATCA
>JAEORG010000184.1 GCA_016841005.1 Candidatus Thorarchaeota archaeon
GGTGCTAGAAGGATATCCTTAAGAGCGGGATAAAGTCGTCGCTTGGATACTTAGTGCAGGTGTATACATTGTCTGTGGAAATGGAAAGCAGTAAGGAACCAGGACCTATTATGAAATTTTTCCAAGATTACAGGTTCAAAATGCTTGTACCAGAATTGTTAGTGGTTTTTGCAGTTTGGTACCTAGAACCCGTGTCATTGATAGGGAATGTGTATGAATTTCTTGGTCCGTTAAGTTTGATCCTACAACCCCTCTATTTCATTCCTAGTGGTATACTTGTTTTCATAACTGCTTTTACACTTCATGGAATTTATCCACTTGACAATTATCACGAGGGTAAAATCCCTCATCTACCAAAAACTGCTGTCATTATGATTGTAATTTCATTTATCTTGTTGCCATGGCTTGTTCTCATGCAGATGATTGGGTATTACATGACTGAGGCTACTGAATATTTTAGCAGAAATCCTCTATGGGAGAGATTCGAAAGTCTAGGAGACCTCCTGTTCTATGCAGGTGCAGTATTCTTTGTTGGTCTTCAGTGGTGGCTATTCATCCCAGTCTTCTTCCTTAGTCAGGGTGTTGACGGGATCCATAAGATTGCCCACCATGAAACATCAAGCGAGAGAGTAACAGCAATATTCTACTTCCTATGGCCAATATCCATGTTCTTCTTTTTCTCACCTATTGAGATTGTTGCTATGGCGGCATTATCAATACCTGCATTCGCATTTTATGGATACATGCGACCTTACTATTCCTATGTCAACGCAGTTCATACACTAACATTTGCAATTGTAATCATTGTAGTGATTCTACTCGCGCCGTACTTGCCTTTGATGGACTTGTGGTTTGAAGGTTTCATACCACCACATATACCTGATCGGTTATTCCCAGGCATTTCGTGGTAAGACTTAGAAGACCCTTGCTGAGTATCACTCAGCTTGGGTTGGCTTTCTTGTAGCTACTTCTTCATCCTCTTCTCGTAGCTTGTGCCTAAACGGACGCCCCTGGGAATAAATGGCGGGATCCATGCCTTTGGTTTTATTCATGATAATTCCGAATCCAATTAATTGGACAATCAAGGAAATGAACGCAATTATCATTACATCATAGAAATAGAGATGACTCACGAAAGATTCTAGGTTGGTTAGAGCGATGAAGGGATAGAGGATTAATTGCAGAATCAAGCCTACAATGTACATCAATATCCATTTATTCGTCCAGTTTGGTGATACCATCTATTTGTCATCTCCTCATTTGAGTACAAGAACGTCGCAGTTGGACCCCCAATTAAAGATGTCTATATGCGACTGAGTTCGTCAATTATTTCCTTTAGAAAATCTTTGTCATCAGATAGTTCAATGTACCAGTTGAGTATTTCAAGTACTGAAGATTTCAGCGTCTCTATTGAAGGATTAAGAATTGGATCAGTAAAGGGAAAATTCGTATGATGGCTCTCGTTCAGAAATCGAACTTCAGATATATTTCCGTCTGAGTTCAATTTGCAGACAATAACTACAACACTCTCTATCCCTTCAATTCGGGCGGATAGTGAAGGATTACGAAGTGTGTAGTATCCGGACCATTCTCCTACTATTAGTCTAATACCAATCCAATAGATGCCTGGAACTTGATATAGAAACTTAGCCCCTTTTACATACTTTTTGATTGATTGATAGGGAAATTCGGAAGATAATGAAGACGGTGCCGCAGGCAGTAATGTGAAGAGTAGTGTAATTCCAAGAAAAATCAGTAGTATTCCAAAAGCAAAGGGTACAAAGAACAGAGCTTGATAGGGAATATGGAATTTCAGAACAGGTATCGATAAGGTTAGAATCCCTAGAGCTAATGAGATTACAATCCGGAGAGGGGATACATTTGTCATAAGTTGTGGATATGCTGCATTATACTCCTTTGCCATTATTGTGTAATCGCTAATGCTCACCTCTCGCTCCACCAATTCCCATTTGGGGATGATATCTGTGTTGTATTGCTTTACATACCAAGAAATGAAGAATACTGGAATAGGATATGCTAAGATCAGTAGCATAGTAAATAATTGCCACAGAACTATAGTATCAGTTTCGAGAAAAATGAAGTTCTGGAGGATGAAGACGCCAAAAATCGACCAGAAAAGAATGACTGTGAAATACATAATATAGACGCTAATACCAATAGAAAAGTCCACATTCCTATTGTTAGTCATAACCTTGCACCATTCACTAAAGCCGAAAACGGTTTATTGTATTATTGGTTTCATTCATTCAATGCCTAGTTCTGAAACGATACGAGATAGCTCATCATTTGGTCCTAACAGACGAATTCTTTCAAGTACAAGCAAAGCTACGGCATTCTCAAAAATCAGCTTAACATCTTTTACACCAAGTTCTTTGACACGTGATGGAACTGGGTTTTTCACATAGTACCCTTCCTGCTTTTCACCAACATATTTCCTAAAGTTACGATCTGATGCGCTCCACCACCAAATAATGTCAGGAATGGCATCAATCTTGTAGCTTCGAACTAAGACCTTTTCAACAGACCCAAGTTCTTCAGCACTGGATTCAATATATGCATCCTCTTCAATCCCAGAAATTCTTGATACAACTCTGGGATTTCGGTATATCTCATATCCTGACATCTCGGCCTTATCAAGAACAATACGGGTATTTGAAATTCCGATTACATTAGATTGAATTGATGCAATCTTAACAGCTTCATGAATAAGAGGAAGCACGAAATCTCCTGAAGCTTTGTTAGATGTTGATCTCCATCCACCCCAAAGAGAAACAATATTTGTCAAGGTAAGGAGAGTTGCAAATCCATAAGGTATGAATACCTCAATTGATGGCTCAATGAAATAGCTATACAACGGTAAGGTGATTGATGCAACAATAAAGAGGATAGGGAGAAAATAGTACCAATAATTAGGTACTGCAACCAGACTCAGAAATTTCCTATTGTATTGTCGGGGTAGTTTTCTTGCATCATCAATCTTGAGCTGAATAGGATTGAATTCCCAGGTTGGAGAAGAGTATTCAACTGCACTCCTCTTGAACTTCCAACCGAGGTAGAAATTGATAAACGATAATCCAAACGTGAGCAAGAAAAACCATAGTACAATTGCAAGGATGGTCCCATCAAGAATGGGTAGATGCCAGAGTGCAATGTAATATCCACCAAGAATCGAAATTGCTAGAGACAGTGTGGCCCAAATATAAAGCCCGTTTTGAGATTTGTATTGCACAATGGATTCTGTCATCATTGCTCCGCCTATTGGGCTTCATGCACTCTGTGTGTCTTTAAGCCTTGTCGGTTAGGTCTAGTTGCTTCACAATACTTATATCGGATAATTTGATACTAATGTTAACAATAATTAATTTTGAGGGATTGATTTGTTGAAACAGGGAGATAAAGCACCTGAAATCATTACCACTACAGATAGTGGAGAGAAATTCAAACTAAGTTCATTCAAAGGAAAGAAAGTAATGATCTACTTCTATCCAAAGGATGATACACCCGGCTGTACAGCCGAGGCTTGCTCAATACGTGATTCTTGGTCAACCTTCACCAAAGCTGATATTCCTGTCTTCGGAATATCTGGAGGAGACGAGAAAAGCCATCAGAAGTTTAGAAACAAGTATGATATCCCCTTTCCTCTCCTAATGGATGAAGAATTCGAAATTGCGAAATCATACGATGTTTACAAGCTAAAGA
This sequence comes from Candidatus Thorarchaeota archaeon, assembly GCA_016841005.1. Next base: position 3,721 of record JAEORG010000184.1, read on the forward strand.
AGATGTACGGTAAGGAATACATGGGAATCGAAAGGACTACATTTCTTATTGATGAGAATGGTAAAATTGAAGGTATCTTCGGAGGACCTGAAGGAATAGATAAGGTCGACACCAAAATACATGCAGACCAAGTCATTCAATTCTGGGGCCTTAAACTCTAGATGAGGTTTTCAGAATGCTAAAAGTAGGAGATATTGCACCAGATTTTGAAACAGTTGACGAACAAGGCACTCCTTTCAAGCTGAGTGACCTAAGAGGAACAAAACTGGTGCTCTATTTCTATCCGAAGGACTTCACACCAGGATGTACGATGGAAGCTTGCTCATTGAGAGATGATTACAAATTATTTGAAAATGCAAGTATACCCATCTTTGGAATATCTGGAGGATCGGCCGAATTACATCAGAAATTCAGAGCAAAACACAATCTTCCATTTCATATCTTAATGGATGAAAATTTGGACATCGCAGATCTTTACTCAGCGAAAAGCAGACTGAGCATCCTCGGAGTTGGTGTGAAAAGAATCACATATCTCATTGATGAAGAAGGAAGGATTGAAGGAATATTTGGTGGTTCTGAAGGTTCCGATAAAGTACGATCGAAAGCGCACGCGACCCAGATTTCACAGTTCTGGGGACTGAAGATTGAATCTTGAGGATACCAGAATGTTGAGAATTGGCGACAAGGCGCCTGAATTTGAAACAACAGATGAGCTAGGCCAACCATTCAAGCTGAGAGAACACTTGGGAAAACGTATTGTTGTATATTTCTATTCAAGAGAAGACACTACACATTCGCACTCATTCAGAAATTCATATCATGTATTCGAAGATGCAGGAATACCGGTAGTAGGTATTTCCGGAGGTTCTAGAGAGTCACATAGAATATTCAAAGAAGATAATCTCATCAATTTCCCCCTTCTCATGGATGAAGGTTATACGATATCAAAGATGTATGATGCCTTTACATTGATTGAAACAGAAGGTAGAAGAGAATACATGATTAGACGGATTACATTTCTTATTGGAGAAGATGGAAGTATAGAAGCCATCCTCGATGAAGCAGAGAGTACGGATAAGAGTAGTTCAAGAAAACATGCAGATCAAATATTGGAACATTGGGGGCTAAAACTCTAGATTCACGATTTTATTGCACGAGGATGTCCGACCGTACTGAGATAGATAACACTCTCTTGTTCACGATCTAGCGAGAGGAGCTCGTTCAGCTCATCATCATATATTGCTCCAATTTGACAACTTCCTAGTCCTAGAGATTCAGAAGCCAAAGCTAAATTCTGAGCGATATGTCCTGCATCGAGAAAGATGTAGCGATAAGCACGTTGAAGGTATTTCCATTTTGACCTCTCAAAAATTGCAGACCAGATGAAAACCACTGCTGCACGTTGAGCAATCTGCTGATCCAGTGCTCCTCGTCGTACATCATCGGAAAAATCTCCAATTCTCAGGACATCCAATTGATGATGAGGGACGTTGTAATGGTAGAGTCCTTTGTCTAATCCTTCTACACGATCGATGTATAGGTAAGTTTCAATGGGATAAAGGGCACCAGCTGACGGAGCGGTTCGCAAGAGATGATCTCCTACATGACCTGTAATCCCTTGAGTAGCCCAGAGCAACTGAGAAAGATTGGCTAATGAAATGGCCTCTTCAGTGTAAGCTCGGACACTTCGTCGTTTTCGAAGACTTTCCCACACACCAACCCCTTCATCCATTAGAGGCGGTGGAAGTGATATCTGATTACAATCCAAGTATTCTTTGAACGTGGGTGGTTTGTTCTGCCAATCTAGATAATGAGTAGGTAACCTGCCACGAGTATATTTTGTCTGTCTATGAAAATCATCGCCATAATTCGTCATGTGAATTTTAACCTCTCTATCCTTTTGAGTTACATTTTTCCTGCACAAGGCCATTAGAAGGTACAGAAAGCATAGATTTAATTCCGGCTATCTTCTGGCCCAACTTGCAATACGGGCGCATTTAGCTCGTTTTTGATGTATAGGGGCAATAAATTATGCCTGAAGAGAAGGTTTCTGTAGAGGAGCTCAAAAAGAAGGCTGAAAAGCCAGGTAAGGACGCTATGATTCTTCACCCATTCTATAAGGGTAAGATTCAATCTATAGGAAAAGCGCCAGTACGTGATTTTTCTGACTTCGCAATATGGTACACTCCTGGTGTTGCCAAGGCTTGCTTGGCAATAAAAGAGGATGAAGAAGCCTCCTATGATATGTTGAATCGAGGCAATATGGTCGCTGTTGTCAGTGACGGAACCAGAGTACTTGGTCTGGGTGACATTGGTCCATATGCCGCAGGTCCAGTGATGGAAGGAAAGGCAATCCTATTCAAATACCTCGGAGGAGTTGATGCTTGGCCGATTTGTCTAGATACGAAAGATCCAGCTGAGATTATTCGCACTGTAAAATTGATACAACCTAGTTTTGGAGGTATCAATCTCGAGGATATATCAAAACCCAAGTGCTATGAAGTACTAGAGAAGTTACGGAAGGATCCAGAAGTCAAGATTCCGGTCTGGCATGATGATGCACAAGGCACTGCCACTGTTGTTCTCGCAGGAGTTCTTGGTGGACTGAACGTTGTCAAGAAAGACATAGAAAACATCAAAGTCGCACTCCTAGGTGTAGGTGCTGCAAATACTAGAACAGCCTACCTTCTAAATGCGGCAGGTGTTAGTTACAAGAACATGATCATGGTCGATAGTAAAGGTGCAATCTACAAAGATCGTGAGGACATTGTTGAGGAGAAGGACTATGACACCTTCAAATACGATCTAGCCCAGAAGACAAATCCAGATAGGATGACAGGAGATTTGGGAGATGTCATTGAAGGGGCGGATGTGTTGATTTCTGCTTCAAGGCCAGTTCCTGGAACAATCAAGAAGGAATGGGTCTCTAAGATGGCCAGTGATTCTATCGTTTATGCATGTGCAAATCCACTACCTGAAATTTGGCCATGGGACGCGAAGGAAGCTGGAGCAAAAATTGTTGGTACAGGTCGTAGTGACTTCGATAATCAGATCAATAATTCCCTTGGATTCCCAGGAATCTTCCGAGGTACACTCGATGTCCGAGCTCACACTATCACTGATGAAATGTGCGTAGCAGCTGCCCAAGCATTGGCAGACCTTGGAGCAAAAGAGGCGAATGTGAAGAAAGTCATTCCAACTATGGATCAATGGGAGCTCTATCCAGCTGAGGCGACTGCTGTCGGAATGAAAGCTCAGGAACAGGGTATTGCACGAGTCCAATGGGAAGAAAAGGATCTCTATGAACATGCAGAAAAGGTCATCAGAGCCGCACGTGGTAGTTCAGAGATGCTCTACAAGCAAGGATTTATCCCCAAGGCTCCTGAAACATAAAATTTTCTTGCGGCGAAATTCGCCGCTACTCTCCTTTTTTCTTATTTTATTTTCTAAGCCGACGCCAGAATATTAGAGACCCAATTGTAACAGGAACTAGAGAGAACATGAGTATCATTAAAATTGAGTTTATCCGAGGATTATGGTCTGCCCCATCAGGAGCGAGGTCAACGTCAACATCTGGTACTAATGGGTTGAGCCCTTCAATGAGCTCCAACTGATCGCGGAGTCCATCATTATCAGAATCACTACTTAGTGCATTCATACCTCGCGAGATCTCTTCAGCATCAGGTACTCCATCGAAATCACCATCACTGGAGTGAGGATCCGCACCATACAGATATTCCTCTATATTCGTTAGACTGTCATTATCAGGATCGTCTTGTGTATCATTAGAAAACGGATCGGTGAGATAAGTGACCTCCCAGAGGTCATCCATGGTATCTGAATCAGTGTCCGTTGTGTTCGGAAACGTACCTAGACTATGCTCACGTGCATTTGAGAGACCGTCTCCATCTAGATCTTCTTGCAAGTCATTACGCAATGGATCTAATCCAAACGCAACTTCATATCCATCTGACATTGAGTCCATATCTGTGTCGGGAATGAAAATGTCAGTTCCAGCGAGTTTCTCATCTTCATCACTCAAGGCATCACCATCCCAGTCGAGTGCTGGCACAGGATCGGGCCAGGTGTATTGAATTGAGTCGAAGATGGAATCTCCGTCAAAATCTGCTTCATAGGTAAATATCACATCAACCTTTGTGGATTCATTTCCAATATTTCGAACCCTTAATCTCCGTGGTCCAACTCCCGAGTTCTCATTGAAAGTAGTAGAGTCATTTAATCCTTCAACGGTGAGAGAGATTGTATCCAATGAGTTGGGATTCGTGAGAGTGACTTCAATACTACGTGTGGAGTTTTGTGACATTGATACTTCTACTTGTTGAGAATATGAAAATGGAACCCATGTGGTTACATAGTCATCTGGTTCAAGTTCTGCTACTAGTTTTTGGTTAATTGGTTTCCCATTACCACTCAAGGACAGATATATTGCTACTGATGCACTTGCCTGTGCCAGAGCTGTAGCGTAATCCAGATTGTAATCATTACTATAGATTTGGTCCACTGGTGGGTCGTCTGGGTTAACAGGTTCTGCATTTTGTATGTTTATCGCTGGATACCCATAATCTAGGAAAGGACCTTGGTCATTCAATTCATAACCTCTGAAAGCAGGCTCTAGAATATCATCTCCATGCTGAAGAAGAGAGGTCTGCACAAGTTCACAAAGGTATCGACCTTCGTAATAATTCGCATCAACATCATATTGAGCTACCAATCCATCATTGGAGTACAAAACTCCCTCGTAATTGTACACTGCCATAACATCTACGCTGTTGTCTTGCATATATTGAGCTGAATCATGAGCTCCAAACAGAAAAGGTACCAGCTCGCCATCAGGTGTCCTGTCACCTGTCTTAGAGAAGGAGTAGAAACAATAGTAGACATCTATCGAGAGTCGATATCGACTGAGAATCTCTGCAATCAATGCAACCAGTGCAACGCTCCCAGCATTCTCTAGGGTGGTCCATGGTACGGAATCATCCGTGTCTAGATATGCTCCAAAAACAATAGCACGATTATCAGAGCCATATCCTTCCTGTTTACCAATTAAGGTGTTGTGATCACCAACATAATCGAGATCTATTCCATATCCTGAGAATGTTCTTTTAAGATAGTCACCAACTGCAAGATACCCCGCCGTCCCAATTAGCATATTGCGATTGGGATATCTATCAACCTCAATTAGATGCGTGATGAGATCGGGTGTTTCAGAGAGTTCCTGTGGTAAGTCCCACCAATTTAGATCATTAAACGGATGAGGAATAATCTGAAGTACATCCTCTTCGGGAGGAGCAGGCTGCATTAAATTAGTAATCGCAAAGTATGCCGCTACAACAAAAATACCAATAACGACTAATCCTGCTGCGCGTCTCCGTTTATTCACTCTAGTCTAGACTCCTTTGACCAATTAACTTTCAACCGTCCAGTCATAAATACGCGTCGGAGAGAGCAATGTGGAAATTACTTCAACTTCCGTCCAAAGTATATGGCACCGATGATAACAGGAACAAGAGCTAATGCAATTATAATCAAGATCGAATTAATCCTTGGATTGTGATCAAGTCCATCTGGTGAAAGGTCAATATCGTAATCAGGCACAAGAGGATTAAGACCTTCAATGAGTTCCAACTGATCTCGAAGTCCATCATTATCAGAATCATCACTTAATGCATTCATACCTCGAGAAACTTCTTCTGCATCTGGGATACCGTCGAAGTCGCCATCACTTGACCTTGGATCTGCACCATAAAGGTACTCCTCAATGTTGGTAAGACTGTCATTATCGAGATCATCTTGGGAGTCGTTAACAAGTGGATTCGTTAGGTAGAGAACCTCCCAAAAATCATCCATCACATCTTGATCTGTATCTGTAGAATTCGGAAATGTACCAAGACTCATCTCCCTAGCATTAGAAAGTCCGTCCTGGTCCAAGTCATCAGAGTCATCTTGAAGTAGTGGATTCAGTCCGAATGCAACCTCATAACCGTCATTCATGGAGTCCATGTCGGTATCTGCAATGAAGATATCAGTGCCAAGAGTAATTTCATCAGAATCGCTTAATCCGTCACCATCCCAATCAAGGAAAGGATCTGGGTCATTCCACGTATATTGCACAGAATCTGGCACACCATTTCCATCAGTATCACACTCGTATAAGAGATAGATTTCAATGTCGGAAGTAGTGTTCCCACTGTTTCGTACCGTAAGAGTGACACGCCCTAATCCAGAATTTTCATTGGATGTGAGAGAGAAATTGGTGTCTGAAATATCAGTTACAGGAAGTATGTAGTCATTTTCGGAATTTCGTATCCAAAGCGAGAGGCTATTAGTAGAATTTGTTCTTCCTTCAATTTGGAGCAACTGACTCATAGACATAGTTGGTTTTATGGTAACGGACTGACCTGCCAATAGCTCGGTATCAATCTTGAAAGATGCCTCTTTGCCATTACCTTGAAGACCGAGGTACACTGTTGTTGCCGCACATGCCTTTGCTAATTCAACTGCATGAGTACGGTTGTAATTCTGACTATAGACAGCATCAGTGGGAGGCATTTCAGGATCAGGAGTGTGACCACTTCGGATATTGACAGCAGGTAATCCTCTTTGCCAATATGACCAATGATCTGTCTGAGTTGTCGTGACTTCTCTAAGAGTAAGTATATCATATCCAGCTTGACTCAAGAATGACTGAACAACCTCAATGGGATATATTGCCTTATGATACCCCAATCCCCCAGAGCCGAGATTGTGTTCAGCAATAAAGCTCTCTTCTAACGGTTGAAGTCGGTCATAGAATAGCAATTCATCAAAATTGAAACTCGCAATGACATCGAATCCCTCATCAACAAAGAACTGTGAGATTTCTTTTGAACCCCACATCGCACGGACTTCATTTTGGTCATCGAGAAAGACAGTATTGTAGCTGTAATATGCAAAGTAGATATCAATTGGAAGACGATAGTGTTGTAGTAGTTCTGCAATCATAGTAACTACAGCCACACCACCAGCATTCTGGTCTACACCATATCCGCCAGGATCTGAATCCAAGTGTGCTCCGAAGATAATGACTCGATTATCATCATCATATCCATCACGATGTGCAAGCACGGATTTGTATTCATGTTCTCCAAACAATTCAGATTCATAACCCCAACCACTCAACGTGTCAACTAGATACTCCGCAGCCACATTGTAACCGTTGTTAGGATTCTCTAGATGTCGATTCCCTGCCCCTGTTACTCTAAGCATAGGATCAATTAAATCGCCTTCTACTGCAATATCATATGGGATATCCCACCAATTCAGATCATTATAGGGGTGCGGAATAATTTCTATTGATGTTTCAGTAATCCCTGAATCTCCTGAGTTAAGAATAATCCATGCTCCATAGCCCACACTGACTACTATGAGTGCAGCAACTAAGATTCCAATCATCCTGCGACGAGCCATGACATTCTCAACTTTTTGTGTTTTGGAGCAACCCTAAGCCGTGATGAAGTCCATAAATATGCGCCGAAAGGAGCATCATAATTCTGGATACCAGAGAGCAGGTCAATCAATAGATTTCAGTATTTAATGATTCCTTAAGATAAAAGCAGGAAATTTGTAAGGAGCAGAAGTTGTCATAGAGAGTCCTTTAAATGTAGCATTTTGGAAGTTGTATTAGCCTACACGTAGGAGTTACAGAAATGTCGTCATATGACCGCTGTGTTCGATGTGGGTCCTGTCTAAAGATATGCCCCATATTTGATGCAATGGGTGAGGAACAATATTCACCACGAGGTAAGAACTACATACTCCAGATTATGGATGAGGTAGAAAAGGATCCAGAGGCTGCAAAAGAATTCAGGAGACTTCTCTTTACATGCACGATGTGTGGACGATGTAAAGAAACCTGCTCTTCAGATGTTGACCTTCTGAAAGTCTGGCATGAACAAAGAGGAAAAGCTGTGAGGGAGCACCCAGAAGAATTTGCATATCTGGGACCGCTTCAGAACGCACTAGAGAATGTTCAGAATATTTACGGTCTTGATCCTGAAGACCGAGCGATGTTCTGGCTAGATGAGCTTGAGGATGAGATTCCAGGATTAGAAGATCGTGTTTATGAACCAGGTAAGAAGGCTGAAACAATGGTCTTTCTTGGATGCTTGATGTCATTCAGAAGTTCTCAACTGGATGTACTGAGATCACTCTTCAAAGCACTTGAGAAATCTGATGCGGATTATTTGGTCATGGGTTCAGAGGAGTTCTGTTGTGGCCATCCACTTTACTTGATGGGTGATGACGAGGGTGCATTAGAACTTCGCAAACACAACAAGTCTGTAATTCAAGAGGCTGGTGCGAAACAGGTCATTACATGTTGTCCAGGGTGTCTCATTCAATTGAAAGAACATCATGAGCTTGGAGATATTAAAGCACTTCATCATACTGAGTTCTTCGATCATATGTATGAATCATTACCCGAGTATACTGATACTGAAGAGTTTGCATATCATGATCCCTGTGAGCTTCATCGAATCTTAGAGATTAAGAAAGAGCCTCGGTCCTTACTTAACAAGATGAAAGTCAACTTTCGAGATATTGAACCGAGTTGTTGCGGTGGAGGTGGTCTCTTGAGAATGACAGATGCAAACCTAAGTGATATCATTATCAACATGCGAGCAGCAAGTCAAGGACTCAAAAATACAGAGGTCCTAACATGCTGCCCATCTTGTAGAGAGCAACTTCTGAGTAACAACTTGAAGACAAGGGATATTGTCGAACTTCTGTCAGAGGTCTTAGAGGAGGAAGATTAGATGAAACTCAGAGATTATGTCATTGGTGCGAATGCCTCAATGTATTACCGATTGAACTTCAAAAAGATAAAGGGAGTATTCTACCCAAAGACCGAACAACAGGTAGTCGACATTGTTACTAAGGCTAACGAAGAGGGGATTGGCGTTACTCCAAAAGGAGGCGGTTCAGGATTAAGTGGAGCGTGCACCGGAGGGAATGTCGAACGTGTTATGATTAGCAGTCTTCAGATGCGAGAGATTCTCACAGTATCAAAGGATCAAGGCTACATTGATACTCAACCAGGAGCAACTCCAGATGAGATTAATGCGCTTCTAGAAAAATCAGGTATGAAACTATGGGTTGCTCCAAGTAGCAGAGATATTGCAACTGTAGGAGGAATCCTCAGTACTGATGGTGGTGGAAACGATACCTGGGTCAATGGTACGATGCGTGATAATACACAGCGTGTAAAGATGGTCCTATACAATGGAAAAAGACTGACAGTGGATTGGGATGGAGTAAAATGTGAGGATGCTGATCTTGAAGCTGAACTAAACAAACAGAAAATGACAATTCATGATGTTGCTAGTTCACATGGAACCTTGGGTTTCATTACTGAATTAAGATTGACCATCAAACCGATAACAGTATCAAAGGTTGTTGGTGGTACAGCAGATTATCAAGACAATACAGAGGCTGGAAACGCATTAACTGAAATGATTGCAAAACAGACTCCAATTGCCTATGGCGAAGTAATTGCTGCTGCACATGAGGATGTGCGAGAAGACTTGAAGCCTCCGCTTCATATTCTCGAAATACCTGAAGAGGGAGTGCCAGGATTAAAGGAGATTGTCGACTTCAATCAACTTCCACCTGAAAAGGTAGCGAAGATGAAAGACATCAGGATTAAACTACCAAAGCGACAACCCAAAGTTGGAAATCAGGTTGCACTCTTTGAAGGATATGGATTCCATGCAGAGAGTCTGACCAGGATGCAAGATAGAATTAATGAGGTAGATGACCTCCTCAGAAGTCATGGTCTCGAACCATTTGCAAAATATGGTCATGGTCCAAGTAAATGGTATCTTGGAGATAATACTCCTGCATATGGTATCATTCTACACTCACGTGAGATTCGTCCTGAAAACAAGTCAGGTACTGAAATCTATCAGGCAGTTCTCGATTTAGTTGAGAAATGTAAAAAACTAAAGATTACACCAAAACCTGAACACAAGTGGCCATTCTCAGATGAAATCAAGAATGCAAGACTTATGGACCTTCGAACAGTTCTTGGTGGAGGATTCAATGAGTTCATGCTGGATCCTAATTGCAATGAAGTTCTTGCATCAATGGTATGACCTCTCGGAGCACACAGAATACTGTCGGTGATGTCTCTGAGGGGCTTATATACCCTCAAAACTGATACAAATTATTGATTAGAATGAAGAGGGTTGACATTAGTCCCAAAGGGTTGTTTGATCCGTACTATGTACCGAATAAACTACTTCATCGTGAAAGGGAACTTGACACGATTGGAGGTATCTATGCTGACTCTTACGCAGATGACTTTGGCATTAACTGTCTAGTTCATGGAATTACAGGCGTGGGAATGACTGTCTTCTCTCGATACTTCCTAACAAAACTAGTTCCAGAAAGTTTCAATGCTTACACAATTTATGTAGATGCAAAGAACAAGGACACGTTGGAAATCGTTTCCGAGTTGAGTGATAAGGTTCATCGTGAAACGAATACTCCGGTAACCTTCGCCTTCGACCTGGATGTTCTCTGGATGCAGTTGAAACGGACTGCTTCCGCCTCGCCTAAGAAAGGCGTCTTTGTTATTGATAACATAGATGAACGGAACGAGGAAATATACTCGAAGGTCGCACGTCTTTCAAAAGAGATTAACGCGAGCACCATTGGGGTTCTGAACAGTCACGATTATCGATTACTCACAAAAGGTCATGCTAGGTCAATGGCATATGATTTCGAGGTGCCATTGGACATCTACACACAGTCCCAACTGTATGACATTGTAAGAATGCGTGTGGAGGATACATTTCCACATGGATTGACTGATGAGGTTGTTCGCTACGTAACAGATATTGTCTGCGAATTCGATGCCTCAAAACCAAAGACCTCAATTGAAGCATTGAAAGCACTCTGGCCTTTAGCAACTCGTGGACAAGAGATTGATTCAGATACAGTAAGAAGCGCAACTGCTCACATCTCAGCATTCGCTCACGATCAAGACTACATGGATACAATCGATACAATTAGCATGAACGACTTCATGACCCTTCTTGTACTGGAGTCGCTATCTGAACACCTGACTAGATACAAGACAGAAACCTACATCGATAGACAGACACTGAGCGAAATCGTCCAAGTCAAATGTGAAGAACTAGGAGTACGATATGCTGAAGACGATATTGAAAAGAGTCTACAGACTCTAATATTCCAGAGCATCGTCTTCGAGTCAGGATACTCAAAGAACCTTCTCTATGTCTTGGTTCCGCCTGAGATTCTATATGATTCTGCTATGACACTTCGAAGAGAGTTAGCTAGAAGAAAATAATCGAGTGTGATGTGTAAGTACTCAATCTCTACATCTCAGTTGGCGTAGATAGCTGTACTAAAGTAAGTTAAACAATCAGGGGTCAAAGGAGACCCTTTTGATGCGAATTGGTGTAGGCCAAGTGGACCTGAAATGTTGTGATGTCGAATACAACATAAGTCAGACAGCAATGATTCTTGACGAAGCCACTGACAACCTCATAGACGCCTTAGTCCTACCAGAGATGACAAACTCAGGGTATTATTTTGATTCACCTGAGGAAGCACGCATGTCTTCGGAAGCTATACCAAATGGACCATTTTCTGAGTTGCTACTTGAATGGTCGAACAATGGAAGTCTAGTAATAGCGGGAATAAATGAGCAGGTTAATGATATTCTATATAACTCCGCAGTTGCATTCGGGTCTGGCAGACATCTTGGGACCTATCGGAAAATCAACCTCTTTGGTTCTGAGGAGGAATGGTTCAAGAGTGGGCCTCAGGAACCTTTTGTAATAGAACACAACGACTATCATTATGGTTGCATCATCTGCTTTGAATGGAACTTTCCTGATTTGATTGAAATTTCTTCGAGAGAAGGAGCGCAAATCATTCTACATCCTCTGAATAGTGGCATTGAGAGATGGAGAGATGCAATGAGGAAAAGTGCAAGAGAAAATGGAGTCATCACAGCCTCTGCAAACAGAGTAGGAGTAGAAAGAGGAAGGAAATTTTCTGGTGGATCAAGCATTATTGACTCTAATGGAAAAATTCTGTTGAAGATGGATTCGCAAAGTACCGGAATAGGTTGGGTTGAGATCTAATAAAGAAATCATTAATCCTGGAACGCAGAATGACAAAAAGAAAATAGGGATTGTGTAGGCCGGATACCCGGCCACACATATACTTAGATTATTCGCCCTTCATAGCCTTCTTGGCTGCGACCTCTGCCTTTGCCCAGGCTTCGAGACCATCGCCACCTTGGAGTGCTTTAAATTCACCCATATCAGCGGGTTCGATAACAGCAATCCATCCAGCACCATAAGGATCATCATTCAAAAGTGCAGGATTATCTTTGAGTTCCTCATTGACCTCAACGATTATTCCACCCACTGGAGCTTTGACGGCACCAGTCCACTTTCCGCTCTCAAGAGTACCGATGGAACGACCACTCTTGACGTCTTTTCCTGCTGGCCTTAATCGAATGAACTTGATTTTGCCTGCAGCAAATGCACCAAGTTCTGTAATACCTAATTTGATCTTACCGCCCTCATCTTTCAACCATAGTGAGTCGGTTTCGCTTGCAAAGTAGCGCAGATCATCAGGGAAATTGAACTCATCTATTTGAACCATGGTTTACACCTAGGTCGTAATTGGCGAAAACCTACTATAAGACCGTTTCGGAGAAATAGGAATTGTTCTTTCAGATTGTAAATTATCATTCATCTGAGCCATTCATTATCTTCCGCATGTTATCTAAATCCTCTGAGTCCACTTCAACATAAATCGGACCAGAATATCCACAATCTTCTTCACAACAATAGTATGTTGTCGGCACCAGCCATCCCCCGACTGAGCTGGCAGCCTCCTTAAGATTAGGACTCCCACACTTTGGGCACACCCGGACTGTCTGTTGCTGTTTCAATCTGCATCCTCCCAGCATATATTATAGAGTATTGAAGTTGATTCTTTTAAACTGCTTGCCAGCTGCAGACCGCATTTCTCGCTTTCAGGGGCGGTTATTAGTGATGGGCACCACAAAAATATGAGATGAAAAAGAATGAATCAGACCTGATGCCGGGATTCTATACGGCCGACCAAATCACCAGAAAAAAGATGGCTACTGGAATTACGGCGATTGATAGTCTGCTAGATGGTGGACTAGAGAGTGGACTCACTCATCTATTCTATGGACCTAAGGAACTTCAGAATGACCTGCTCAAGATTGCAGTATTTGCACAACTTCCTAGAGAGAAAGGAGGTATAGAGAGCCCTACTATAATCATTGACAGTGCAAACATGCTCAAGATTGAGAAGATAACAGACTACTCCTTCGAGTACGGCCTTGAACCAGAAGAGGTCATGGACCGGATATACATCACTCGTGCGTTCAATTCATCTCAGACTTATGATATCGTGATGAACCAACTTGAAGAGTTCTTTGTTCGCGTCCCAGCACGTCTACTCATGGTGACAGGGCTTCCAGACCTCTATGTTTCAGAAGGAATGACAGGAGAAGGCGCACAGGAGCTCACACATATGGCAACACGACTCATGACATTCACCCTTCAGAGAGGACTGTATACTGTGATATCAGCACCCCCATCACCTAGAAATCGAAGTTCCCCAGCTGGAGGAAAGGCGCTGACAAGCTGTGCGCAGGTTCATGTACAGGTAGAGGAGTTGAAATCGTACTTCAGATATGGTCTCGCGAAACATCCGAACCTTCCAGTCAGGAGGTCTTCCCGTTCAAAGCCAGTCACATTTGGAACTACTCTACCTCTATCATATTTCTTGAGTTCAGAGGAAAAAGATGAGAGTGAGTCAGAGGACTGACTCGGAATTACTCATCTTTGTCCAGACTTTTCACTAGTTCATCAACAAGATCGCGTGGTAGATTCTTTGCTTGTTCGATTAGAATGTTAATCTCATGTTCAGGTACACCTTTACGTATCAAGTCCGCTCTAAGTTCCCCAAGTTCGAATACTGAGAGTTTGTCATCCATATCAACTGATGGCTCTGTAATGATTGGTTCAGAAGGTGCTGGCTCTTCGATTGGTTCCAGTGTGGGTACAACTTCTTCTTCAAGTATGACAGATTTTACTTCAGGTTCAGTTGGGACAGAAACAGCTGTTTCTACCTCGTCACCAGCAATCCGTCTATTTGCTTCCTCCTCAACTTCTTTGAGGACTTGATCGACTGACTTACCGTCACGCCTTGCAGCTCGAATCGCTTCTTGTTCAATGACCTCTCTGACGAAAGCAGCTTGCTCACTCATTTTCATCTTGGCGATGTCTGCTTTGAACTCATCAAGTTCCGTAGGGCTGAGATTCGTAAGGATTGAAAGTTGAACAAGAAGTTCTCCCATCTCAGGAATATTAACTGGTATGGTTTCTTCAGGCATCTGTGATGCGGTTCGTGTTATTGCAAGACTTGAGTATGTATCATTGAATAGGTCCGCAATGAGTTGTTGTCTCATTTTAACACCAGTTAGTGGTTTCGGTATCTTTCCTTTTCGAATAGTCTTAATTTGACTATTGATTTGTCGGAGACGTTTTGGCACACTCCAAATTCTTACATAACCAACAAGTATCATTATCACGATAAGTGCAAATGGAAGTCCATAATAGAATAGGTTGATAGTTAATGTATCAAGGCTGTTTTGCTGTACATCTACAAGAACTGTAATTGTCTGAGATGTATAATTACCGTACTGGACACTGATTTGAATAACACCCGCTCCAGTGTTCAACAATCCTCCGGATTGAAGCTCGACTTCGTATATACCATCACCAATTTCTCTCCAGACGGGAGTGACTGCTTGCGTTGTCCTTGAGATATTGAGAGTTGCACCCGTAATACCTTGATTGTGCCAAGTATCATTGAAGAAGAATCTGAGTGTCGGACCTTCTCCATTAGCAAACGAAATAGACTCCTCACTATTTGTCAATATTAGTACTGCTGGAATTTCAATAATTTGTATCCTAATCAGAATTTCAGCACGTTTTCTATTCTCTAGGAACATTTCAATATAGAGCCTATATTGATCATCATGGATGATTGCTGCAATTGCTTCATCAGTTGAATCGAATGTGAAACTATACAGTCCGTTTCCGAGATCAACCATTGTTACAGGGACAGAACTGTCAATTGAAGGACCTCGAAGATAACTATTCTCTGTTGCAACTGCACCTTCTAGTCCTCCAACATATCCATCATCTGCATCTGTATCGTTGAATAAAATGTAGACTGTCAGTGCATCGCCATATGGAAGTTGTAGTTCCAATGGATTATCAATTATACCTTGATATTCCGGAGTGTATTGAACTGAATCCATTACTATCTCAGTTCTTACTTCCCTTACTATTATTGTGACACTCGCGGGACCTTCCTGATAGTTCTCCTTAATGAAGGAGATTGTGAGTGTATACGATCCAGGGCTAACAAGCGTGGTGTTTACAAATATCAAATAGGTTCCGTTACCAAGGTCAGTTGCATTTCCCTCAAAAATATCCCATGAATATTCTGCAAGTGCATTTGGAACATAACCAAATCTCCCTGCATCAAAGACGAAACTTAGGTTTCCACTCCATCCCCAACTGACATCCAAAGTGGGTGGTCGATCTACATCTGTTGGAATACGTTTGATAGTTAGACTGAGTCGAGTAGATGAGGCTGAGTATATCGGATTGTTTGGAGATGCTCTAAAACTAATACCCCAAATTCCGTAACCAACCTCTGTCGTATTGAAACTAACAATGAATAGACCACTAGATCCAAGACCTGTAAGTGTTCCATTGAGACCTTTCTCTGCTAATACCCAGGTGACAGTTGCATTATCAATATCAACAGGGATGTCAGGAGCACTTAGATAGACTGTAAAATTGACAATCTCTGAGTAGAAAGCTTCCTCATCTTCTGTTGTACCACTTGCAAGCTCAAGCAACGATTGAGTCTGCAAAACATTGATTTTGAATGAATCAGCGGCAGGTACAAAATTAACTAGTTCGGCTGCAATTCTCACATCATACGACGACCCAATATCTAGAATCGTGGGGCCACCAGCGGGGATTACTCCAGTATAAAATCCTGGAGTGCCATTATAACTCAAAAATGTTGAAAATGTTTCCAATGATAATGTCACAAGCGTCACGTATTGATCGAGGATAGGACCTCCACTCGAGGTATCCATCAGATATACTGTGATGTTTATCCCTCCACCACGAGGAATAAACAACAATGCTTGAGTTGGATCAATCGTATTCATATCAGACTGTAGTGATAAGACCACAAGTGTAACAGTCGCAATGGCATCTGTAAAACCTGTCTTGTTTGCTTGTATAGTAATGATATGTGAACCTGCTGTGAAGACTGTAGTATTGAATTTAGCTTGATAGACACCAGTTCCTACAAACTCGTTCAGGACTCCAGAGAAAACACCAGAGGACCAGCGAACAGTCGCGCCAGTAGTAAAGTTACCGTGAAGGATGTCATTGAATTCAACACTCACCGTTGCATTTGAATTCCAATATACCTGTACAGATGGTTCAACTGGATTAAGGAATGTGTTGATGGTAACCACTGTGAATGTCGGGTTGCTTATACTATCTTCATAAGGCCAGAGAGAGGCTGTAATATCAAGAGTTCTAGCACCTAGACCTACTAGATCAGTTGTATCAAATGAGATGTTATAGACACCAAGACCATTCTCCACAATTGTAAGACCATGCGGTTGGGTTGTAGTCCCTTCATAAAACACAGTCAGTGATGCACCTTCTATTCCAACTCCATGATCCAAATCATTGTAGTATACGACAATGAACACGCTATCTGTAAATTGTACAGAAGAAGGAGAGGGTTGATCATTTAGAAGAACTGAATGGATAAGATTGGTTGAACCCTTCAATGTAATCGTTGTGAGATTCCTGTAGTAGGGCACTCCATACGGATCCCACTGAATATCAAGGTCGAAATTGTATGTACCTGTTGTTCCAAGAAGTGTCGTATTTACTTTGATTGTATAGGTTCCAGCATTAACTCCCGTACCAACTTCTAACCAATAGTATGGTAAGGATGGTGATTGACAATCAGATGAGATTGTTGCACCTTCAATTGACGCGCTTGTGCTTGTATCTGTAAGCGGGAAGACTATTGTAAGATTATCGCCAAACGGAGTTGTATTGATGGGATCAACTGCAATTGACATTGACCGCTGAGTGATTGTTATGAACACAATGGTTGAATCATCAGAATAATAGGGTTTCTCAGAATCAATCCAATCCACAGCCACTGTCAGATTATAACGCCCATAGATGTTTCCTACGATAGTAGAATTAATTGACAGTTCGAACTGAGAACCTAGTTGAACTAAACTAAATCCAGACGAAATTAGTGTTCCATTGAAATAGAAGAGAGAGATGTCTCCTACGGTTATTGCAGTGATAGCAGTACCTGCATCAAGATCTGTATACTCGAACGTGAAAATCACTATATCCAGAAACATTGTCTGCGCAGGAGGTGCAGTTATTTCGACATTGGTGTTTCTCGCACGACTTATGACTCTGACATTCAACGTGGAGTTATCATGATATGGGGAACCAGATGTCCAGTCAGCATGGATTTCTATAGAGTGTTGACCCAAATCTCCAAGAGCTGATGTGTTGAGGATTATAGTATAAGTGCCATCTCCGAAATCAGTGTAAGTAAAGTGTGTATTTTCAGTAAGTGGAAGTGATGAATTGTAAATCGAGATAGTCGCTCCAGTAATCCCAGCACCACTATCCGAATCTGAGAATAACACAGTGAATGTTGCATTATCATTGTATGCAGTTGTCGAAGGCTCTACGTCCAAATCCAAAGAGGATGCTCGTATTCTCAATTCGAAGCTCACTGTAACTTCAGCGTCTTGGTAGAATGGAGTGAGGTTATCATAAACTAATCTAACATCTAGTGAGTATATTTGACCTATATTGAGGACTTGATTAGATGTGACCACGGTGAGGTTGTAGTATCCCTGTGTTGGCATCCAAGAAATATAGTAAATCCATGGTCCTGCAGTTAGGAACTCAAGACTGACCAGACCGGATAGATTACCAATATCTCCTCCTGTGTAGAGGTCTCTATAGTATAAGTGAAACTCAATGACAGAATTATATGGAGCAGTTGGTACAGGAGGCGAGGATAGTATTGTCGCTCGATCTGTGACTCTGAATTGTTGTGTGACATTTGCATCTGAAATCCATGGTGAGGTTGAATGGAGAAGAACTGTAAGTGGGAAAGTCCCGTTAACATACTTGTATGTACTGTTCAGAGTTACTTGATACTGTCCACCTGAGAGCTCCACAACAGAATAGTTTGTTGGATCCACAGGACTTGCTCCATCATATAGAGTAAGTGTAGCACCTGTTATTCCAGTAGATGAACTTCCAGTCACATCAGTCCAAGTCACTGTAAACTGTGTCTCATCGAGATATTGCGTCGGGGGCGGTGCCAAATATTCGACTGTTGTTTGACGTACGATCACATTAATGAAAACCACACGTCCGGTTCTATTAGCATAGAAGGGAGAGCCAGCCCATGTAACATCAAGAATTAGAGCCTTTTGTCCGAGTGCTCCGAATTGACTTGTATTAAAACTGATTGTGAAAGTTCCTGCTAAGTGAATATAGGAGAAGGAAGCATTCAAACCGATTGATAATTTTACATCATCAAGTATGACGTCACTTGCTCCTCCGGTCACGTCTTCATAAGTAAAAGTGAAGGTGGCATTCTCTCCATAGCTTGTAGGAGAGGGAGGAGTCAGGGAAACTAGTGTGTCTCGTGGGAGAACTCTGACAGGTACAACATCTGCTCTATTCGTGTAGAATGGAGCTACTCCTGTTGTCCAATTAACGTAGACATTCATGTAAATTGGAGTGCCTGTAACAATCCGTCCAAATATGGTTGTATTAAAGGTAATTGAGTAGTTTCCAGGTTGCAATGCTTGATCAACTTCAATTATCGATACTTGCCCAAGGTCAACTGTTTCTCCTACGAAATCAACATAGACTAACACATTACCAGTGGAATTATCGATACCGGTACCACTGAATAGTTCGCTATAGAAGAATGTGAAACTCATTTCATCAAGGTATGGTGTTGGACCCGATGATAAGAGGAGTGTAAGTGCAGATTCCACACCGACAACATTAGCTGTAGTCGATAATGACTTGTCAAAATACGTCTGAGTGATTCCAGTCCAGGTGACATTAATTGTAAAGGTCTGAATTCCTTGGCCAAATTGATTTGCATTGATACTAATCAAGTAAAATCCAGCACCTGAAACAGTATCATTATCGACGCTGAAGACAACAAGTCCAGATGTGTTCTGAACTGTGAATGAAACAATCGAAGACTTGATACCTAATGCATTATCGAGGTCTCCATAATACACTGAAATGTTGATTACACCGATGGTACTTGTTGGTTCAACTGCGCTCACTAGTCTGAACTCGGTGTTATGTGTTCTAATAGTCACTGTGATACTGAAATCACCGTCTTGATAATCAGCTCGAGAGAAAGTAAAGTTGACAAGCAGATTCTGTTGAAGTGTATCTGATTCATCTGTGAAGAATGTTATTCTATACCTACCTTGGGCAGAGAGCCACTCGACTAGATAATTTGTCCAAGTTGATACTACCGTTACTGCGCCAGTATCATTCGAAACTGGTGTTGCATGATCAATATCTGTATAATTTACATAGAATATTGGATCATTGCCCACAGGGATATCCAAAGATCCTACTGTCGGTACTGCATATGTATATGCAATTCGAATTGTAAGAGTAAAAGTAAGTGTCTTTGTTTCTGACGATGCTTCAGTTGCTGTAAGATTGAACTGATAGTCACCCTTTGACAGGCCTGTGACGATTAGAGTAACTGTATACAGCCCATTTCCTTCATCCACAAACGAAATTGAGATTCCAGTTGGAGTTATCGTCGCACCTGTGATGCCTGCTGCCCTGTCTACATCTGTATAGTTTAGAGTTATATCCACATTAGTTTCGACTGGTGTGATTACTAGCGGATAGCTTGGTGATGAGAGGAAACTAGTAGCTGGACGATAGAGAAATGTGATTAGCACGAACGCTGTATCATAGTTGACACTACTTGGATTGACTGTAATTAGAATTTGATATTGGCCAGTCGAGAAACTGGCTCCTGAAATTGTAAAATCATACCTTCCACTACCCAATTCAGAAAGGCTGAAGCTATAGCCTCCGGAAACGGAGAACTCTCCTTGAGTTAGACTTAAAATTGGATCCCCGTCATATTGATTTCCACTCTCACTCACATTTACACGAAGAACGATATTGAAATCGTCACCACTTGGAAAGATGAGATCACTGGGTTCATGATAGAGATAGGTATCAAGTGCGCGAATTGTGATGGTCACTTGCATCGAGGCACCATTGTAGATTGCACTTGATGATGTCAAGATAACATCGAGATGAAAAGTCCCTACAGCCCAAGAACTTGTATCAAGTGTGAATATCATGGAGCTGAATGGTGTTCCTCCTACAGTTATCTGATTGAGGTAAATTGCTGAAATCTCAGCATTGCTATTGTCAAGATCATACCATGTCACATTGAAGTCCGAACTATTTCCGAACGGGATAAGGGAATCATATGCGACATTGATGAATGAATTATGAGCACGAATAGTCAAGGCGAGTGTAATTTGAGCGTCTGCATAATTAGTCTTGGACATTGTGATATTGATTAGATAGACTCCGGGTGTAGATGTGCCTACTACCATATTGACGGTATAATCGCCACCTGACACTTCTACAACACTACCAGAAATTCCAGATGGCCATTGTACCAGACTTGCTGACGCACCTGTGATTCCTGCTAAGCCATGATCAATATCACTGAGGGTGATTGTCATAGATGTATCTTGATTGTATGGAGTAGTTACTGAATTACCACCATCTGCAAAGAGCGCAGTATCGATGTTACGGAGCATGAAGATAATAGACACTGATGCTTCAAGGAGATAGGTCTCTGATGGAGTAGCATTAATTTGATAGACATAGTTGCCTACACTTAATGCAGCTGAGTCAAGAGTCACAGAATATGTACCATTGCCATGGTCTGTTGCACTTCCCACAATTGTACCATTTGATGTAATTGTTGCACCACTAATCAAGGCTGATGTGATTTGATCTCGGAGTGTTATCACAACAACGAAGTCATCGCCATAAGGAGTCGATGATGGAGTTTCGTAGAGAAGATATGTTCGATGTGAGATATCTAACTCAAAAAATGTAGATGCTGGATTATAGTAAGGATGAGTAGATTGGATATCAAGATGCCATCTTCCATAGTTCACAAGATCTGTTGTGTTTAGGGCAATTCCATAGCGTCCATCTCCATAATCATCGAATGTCACAGTGGTTGGTGATCCAGTGATGGTCCAATTCATTGTGACTGTTGCACCAGAGATAAAGGATGAGTCTACATCATCTGTAAGATTGACTGACACATACAATAAATCACCAGCAATCTTTGCCGCTATATTATCATCAAGTGCATCTCCTGGAGCATCGAGCGTTAAAGATGAATCATGTTTGACTGTGAAAATACGCTGGAACATCCCAACCCTATTAGAAACGGATAATCCTGAATCATTGTAGAAAGCTGTCAAAGTCCATTGTCCAGCGTCAGCGGTAGAGTCTAACTGCTTTAACCAGTTCGGATATGTTAGAGGTCTACTAATTTCAGCAGCAACACTATAGAAAGTGTCAGGAGATGAAAGACTTCTGTATTGTGTTAGGAGATAGGATGCAGGTAAGACTGTATCTGCGATTCTGACCTCATCGAGCGTGCCATTGAAATAAGCAGGATTGGTCGTGAATTGGTTATCAACAAGTCCTCCACCAATTCCCCAATCTCCACTATAAGTGATGTTGTTGAAGGTTCCTGATCCGGAGCTTGAAAATGTGTTGTCGAGACCATTGATGTATATCTTATGATTTGCAGGGGTGCTTGCATCCATCACACAGGCAAAGTGATACCAAGTATTTGCGGACCATGTTGTACGTGCTGAGTAAAGATAATATCTCGATACAAAATCATCGTTCTCAAGCTTGAATACCATTGCTCCACGACGAATTACACCCCCTCCAGTATAATCCAATCCAACAAGAGCGATATGCATATCATTATTCCCAGTGAGAAATTTGGTGACGAGAACTTGCGAGGTAGGGGATGTTGAATCAAATGTAGTATCTAGTTTAAACCACCCGGAGATTGTGACATCACTTGAAGGATTAAGTCCTTGAGATGACAATATGGTTATTGAATCATCAGTCGAAAAAACTTGCCCATTTCCAAATATAGTTGGAGTGTCATCATTGCCACCTTGGCTAGCATTATACTTACCAGTTGAGTCTACATGAATACCAGATGTCTGCTCATCAACCACTTGTTCTCCAAGGTGGTATACTGCAGCATAATCTGACACCCAAACTTGGTGAGGATCTTGCATTGATTGAGTGAATGAATTACCATAATACATAGTTATGTCGGTATCAATAGTTGATGATAGGTTCACTCTTACCCACGCAAGGAGATGTGCGTGTGTAGAGTTGAATGCTTGATCAAAAACTTCAATCTCATGTGCTAAAATGTTGCCACCGGAAACGAAAACAATGTCATCACCATCAGCTTGCGTCTTGGTCTTTAGATCGCTATCTGTGATGTTTATCAAAATTGGTAAGTTGACTACATCTGATGGACCAACTAATGCAGAAGAAACTGTAATGACTTTGCGATATTTGAATGATGTAAGGAGATGTGAAGTTGAGCCAGCTGTGGTGTTAGTAGAGCTAGCCCAAGTTACTCCAGATGGATCTGTCAGAGTGAATTCAGTTGTAGCTCCAGTAATCCAAGGAGTAGTTCCTTGCACTTCCATTTCGTCTGTGATACCAAATGTTGCTGTGGTTGATAATGAACCACCACTTAACCCCAATTCAAGGTCAGTCAATAAATTCTCAGATAGAAATTCAAGTTTCCAGAGACCATAGGAGTCCATAGCACTGGAATATAGTTGTAAGACTCCTCCTGCTGCAGTCCAGTCAGTAGTTTCAGACTTAACAACATCAAGCGGGTTCTTTACGGAAACAATATTCCAATCTTCATTTTGATATACAACTGAGAAACTAACACTATCAACGCCAGAGGGAGGAGAAACCTGTATGTATGTTGTCCACGTAACAGAGGAGGAGTTTGAAACAGTGAAACTCGTCCCTGTCGTGTAGTCTAAAGCTAATGATGAAGTAGAGATTGACCATAGTGAGCTATTTGAGGTGAAGGTTCCTTGTATTGTAGCTGACAATGCACTACCTTTACCTGTGTATCCAGTTGGGACATCTGAGATAGAAATCGGATTTTTGGATTCAGGAAATTCAGTCATTGAACTACCTTCTGCAGCTGTAATTTGCCCATTTGCAATTACTGGAATGATAAGTGTGATGAATAATAGGAGTGCGATATAGATTGATTTCTTCACTGATTGGCACCTCTTGCCTGAATTCCTGACCATAATTCAGTTTTATTCTAAGGACTCAGCTTGTCCTCTCCATGTGGAGCTGTCACTTCTCAAAGACATATAATAACTAATGCCCGTCGAACCATTTCCTAAGATGATTCAGCGTTTCGATTTTTCGAAAATAGGAGAAAAATGTAGGAAGGAAGGCTCCTACATTAATCTCTACCCATATCTAGACTCCTTAGCAGCTCATCGACAAGGTCTCTGGGTAGTTCTTTTGCCTGTTCAAGTATTGTTTCAATCTCGTGCGGCTCGACACCCTTCTCTTGGAGTTCTTTCCTGAGCTCTTCGATCTCATAATCACTAAGCTTCTCAGCAATTGATGGGGCTTCTTCAGTCCGAATCTCCTTTGCTATATCGACCTTTTTCTCAGGAGTTTCGTCGCTAATGACCAAGTCAGGAGTCGTTTCCGGTTCTTCATCCATAAGGAGAATTCTCTCCTCAGGTGCAACTTCAGAGATTATTTTCTTCTCCTCCTCACCTCGTAGTCGTGCACGAGCTTCAGCTGACACATCCTCAATCACTTGTTCGACTGTTTTCCCATCCCGTCTAGCAGCACGGATTGCTTCTTGGTTTATGACCTCTTTCACAAAGGCAGCCTGTTCACTCATCTTCATCTTTGAGATGTCAGCTTTAAACTCATCAAGTTCATCTGGACTCAGATGGGTCAGAATTGAGAGCTGAACTAGAATTTCACCCATTTCAGGCACCTCAACTGGAATTGATTCCGCAGGCATATCAGACGCTGACCGGACTATTGACAAGTCTTTGTTAGTGTCATTAAAGAGATCGGTTATTAGTTCCTGTCGGGATTTCACATCAGTGATTGGCTTTGGCATCTTTCCTTTTCGCAAAGATTTGATTTGTCCATTTATCTGTCTAAGGCGTTTTGGTACACTAAGAACTCTAACATATAAGACCGCGAACATCAAGATGAGAATACTAATCGGAGCTCCCCACGTCGTAAGGTTAGTTATCATGATTGCTTGGTCACTAGGATTGATTTCTATTTCTATGTCAAGAGTCTTCATTGTATAGTTTCCTAGGAATATTGTTAATTCTATATTAGATTGACCCTCCGTTGCTGGGAATGAATTGAGTGCAATAACATAGATCTCATATATTCCTGGAGAGGTTTCCTCGATGTTTTCAGTGTCAATGAACAAATAGTTCTGGTTTGAATAATCAATTGTGAGATTCGCGCCTTCGATCCCTACACCACTATGACCTAACCAAAGGTCAGTATAGTTCACAATGATTCGACCGTTTTGCCCGTATTCTAATGATGATGGAGAACTCACAACAGTGAAGTCTGTAGGAATTTCAATCACACGTACTGTCCAGGTTATGGATTTCTCCTCACGATTTTCCAAGTGGATAATTGTAGTGATTGAAAATGCATTACTATACGCACTAGCAGGTGAGCTGCTCGGAATCCATAACCAAGATTCTGAAGTATCGAAATAGTAAGTGTAAGTACCATTACCCCAATCAGTCCATTCTATCTCATTAGTTTCAAAGAACCAATTGGGTCCAACAATAGAGGATGTTATTCCTGCAGAATCAAGTCCTCCAATATAACCGTCTGAGA
The DNA here is from genome assembly GCA_016841005.1 of Candidatus Thorarchaeota archaeon. Next base: position 28,974 of record JAEORG010000184.1, read on the forward strand.
GGTCCGTGTCGTTATAATAGAATTTTAGCATAACTCCGTCACCGACTGGCACCGCAAGTGCTCGTGAATTTTCGGGGTCGATTACATTCAGAGGGTCTGGTTGCAGTAGAAGTTCAGTAGGTACTTCTTGTACTAATATCTCAACTCCTCCGTTACTTACCTGATAATTATCCTTCACAAACGAAACAGTAAGAGCGTATCGTATGGTTTCAAGTGGAGTCGTATCGACAAAGATCGAGTACCATCCTCCGCCCAAGGGAGTAGCATTACCTCTTACTAGATTAACACCAGTTCCATATTCGAAAATAACGGTCGCATTATCTATTCCTGTATGGAAATACGTATCATTGTACATGAATAGAACATCACCACTCCATCCCCAATATGTGAATATTGGATCAGGATTCTCAGCTTGTGTAGGTATCTTTTGGATTGTTAATGCTAGTGTAATAACTGATTCTGCAAAGTTTTTGTCTTCGGGTGTGCCTATGAATGTAAGACCCCAAGTTCCGTATGGTATACTTGCATCGAAAACGAGCGAGTAAATACCTCCTCCATCATTTGTGAAGTTAACATCGATACTCAACACATTTAATGCCCAATTAATGGTCCCAGCAGTAATTGGTATCTCTGATACATTCTCACGGAATTCAAGTTGGAAGATGACTATATCGGAATAATAGACACTCATTCTGGATTCGGTTGTTCCGTAGTAATCCAACTTAGTGGCAGTTGCTTGAAGGTAGATTTTTAATACGCTACTTCCTGGGTTGTAATTTCTGAATGATCCTACAATTCTTACAGTGTAGGTTTTTTCAGGTTCTAACAAATCTGTAGCTTCAGACGGCAGGGTGGTATTCCAAGAGTTTGTAGAGGGATTATGGCTTAACGTATAATCCACACCTTGGAATGTCATGGTTACATAGTTGACAAAACCTGCAGCTATCAAAGCATCATTATATGTGTCATTGAGATAAACAACTATGGAAACAGTGTTTCCTCTTGGTAATTCTATAATCTCTTCTGCAGGAGATGTTATGGATAATTCACTTGATAAGGGGAGAATAACCAATGTTACTGTTGTGGTTGAAACCACGTACTTATCTTTTGTAGATGTAATAGTCACAATTCTAGTTCCTGCATCAACAATATCAGTTGGTATCATAGCGCTGTAATTGCCAGGAATGACTGTTTCTGTGAAGAGTCCTATTGTACCATTAAGACTCCATTGGACGACAGCTCCAGGAGTAAGACTATAGTTGAGTAGATTCATGAGCTCAACATATACTAATGCGGATTCAGTCCAGTTCAAGGTGACTTCAGAATATCCTATTGAAGCTGAGAGGACGGTTCCTATTTTAACAACTGTGAATGAAGGATTAACCTGAGAAGTAGTATGGTATTTTCCAGAGAGAGTAATATTTAATGAAATGCTACCAAAATCATTGATATCAATGGTGCTGAAACTAATGTTATATTGACCAATAGCTACTTCGACAATATTCAATCCGGAGGGTACAATTCCTGTATAAGGAGCAGTCAGATAGGTAACAGAAAATGTAGTGAGATATGAGCTGTTATCAACACCGATATCATGGTCTAAATCAGTGTAAGTAACCAGAATCCACACATTATCTGTAATTTGAACAGACGATGGTTGCGGAGACCCTGACTGAACGACTGCCCAGATGGCATCAACAGAAGCGGTCAATTCTATGGCAGTTCTATTTCTGTAGTAAGGTTGAGAAGCAGGATCCCAGTGCACTTCCAAGTCAAATTTGAAATCACCGAAATCAGCTTCTGAAACCACCAGTGCTTCAGAGAGAAGCGATATAGTGTAATGCCCAACTTCAGGTCCTTCATAGACAGTATAGAGTCCTGTAATTGGTTGTGTCTGACAACTGAATAGAATAATTACATTGGAAACAGGATCTCCAGATGCATCGTCACTAACAAAGAAATTGATGGTAACATTATCACCATAAGGTGTA
>JAEORG010000185.1 GCA_016841005.1 Candidatus Thorarchaeota archaeon
AAATTCTGATGCAGGAAGACAAACCTGAAAATCATGAAATATACATTTCTATTCTAGCTTCGCTAGTAGATCATTCAAATGCAGTAAAGAAGTGGATTAAGGATCATGAAGATTTAGTTCATAATCCAAGAGAAGACATAGAATATGTGGGTGCATTTCTAGAGAGCGTTTCACGAATGCAAGCCCTGGCATCAATTCCTAATCAACATAGTGAATTAATAAATATGCTACAATTATGGAAACTCCAAAGGAAGACATCTTGGTTAACCTCCGATTTAAAAATTGCAAACAACTTAGCACTATCTTACATCAAATTTCTGAAAATCAACTTGAAACCCATTACTGTTTTTTCAGATGAATTTAATGTGATTGGCATTGGTGACTTTGCTTTAGTAGCAATTCCATTTGCATATCGAAAGAGCTTTGAAAGATGGCCCTCGATAGCACATGAAATCGGTCACTTGCATGTGAAGAATAATGCAATATGGGATACTGAATCACTAGATAATTTACTAGCGAGAAGAGTGTCAGCTGTAGTCGGTAGTAATCCACAATTGAGTGAGAAACAGACCTCTCAAATTATTGGCTTAACTACAACGTTCCATGTTTATTGGATTCATGAGTTTTTTGCTGATTATGTTGCACTTTCAGTTTGTGGGTTTCCATACCTTACAGAGCTTTATCGACTTAGCATTTCGGCTCCTATCGGTACAGTATCTGCTTCACATCCTCCTTGGGAACTTAGAATTCAATGTGCATTAGAGGTCTTATCTAAATTAGGTATGGATTCTAAGAGATTTCAGGAACTTATGAATCCCATTCAGCTTCCTCATCCTGAGTTAGATGAAATTGAAACAGCATTTGCTGGGACTGATTTTGCTCCTGAAATAATCGCATGGATCCAAAGTCAGAAGCTTTTCTCCAAATACAAGTTATCAATTAATAAAATCAATAAAGCGGCTGATGAATTTAGAAATGGCAGAATCCCAGATAACCCATTCCACATCAATTTTGCTGCTCTCATTGCAAATGCATTTGGGAAAGAAGATAACTCGAATCTTTATAATCAACTACTATCCTTACTCTGACTTCAGGCAAAAATCTAAGATAAGATGGTGCGTTCGCAGGGACTCGAACCGGGGTCGTAGCATTCATTTTTCATCTTTATACTCAAATTTGATTCGAGGATGTGGTATCATATCTATTATCTTTCCGTCAGTGGTTAGAGTTTTGAGTGGTAGGCTCCATACCTTTCTGGCAATATCGAGATATCGTGCATTTAGTATTACTTGGTCATCTACTTTGAACCTTGTTCGTACTTTCATTTTTGGAGGTTTAATGGTGTAATTCTGTGATTGCCAAAATGTGTTGTATTCATCTACGTATTCCTTTTCGAGGTTTAATGGTACTCTCGGGAACACTGGTTTGCATTCATTTAGTATTGACATGTGCAAATTATTCAAGACTGCTTTTTCAAATCCGCATAAATGAAGTGTAAGCAATTTCATGGCAAATCTCTGGTAGGCACCAATATAGATCATCTCACCTGCTAGCTCATCAAGGTCCTGAAGAAGACCAACTACAGTTTCATCATATGTTGATTTGTAATCTGGATAAACCTCTCCGTAAAAATGAAATCTATAGTTATGAGAAAAAACATCTCTCACAGCCTTATAATAATCCCAATAGTCTTGTGATGCAAGAGCATTAATTTCGAATCGTTTGAAGGTTGGAGTTAACCACTTTCTCAATTTCAACTTCATCGATTCAGGAAAATCACGTAATAATGGCATAACATTGAATCTGCATATTGCTTCTTCAGAGAGTTTTGATTTCCGTAGTTTGTCTTGAATACTACCTATATTTCCTTCAGGTTTGAGGAGATTCGATAGAACCTTCTTGATATTCTGACTCTTTTTTGTGGAGTATATCCAAGCAGCCGCAATTACACCTTTGAATGACTCTATTGTTCGCATTACGTTGAAAATGAAGTCAATATGCAGTGCAGCATACATGTTTTGATTCTTTGTAGGAACTCCGAACTCGTTGTATTTCACACTCTTACTGATAAACTCGTTAATATTTGCCTCCATGAACAAAAAGTACTCTTCTCTGGTTTTGGCTGCGTTGCTTAATACTTCTAAAATCCATAGGGCTTTCTCTTCAATAGTTTCTGGTTTATACTCACCATTTTCACTCATTGATATCAAAACCTAAACTTCAAGAACAAGTGACATTAATACAGGAGAGAGAGCTCGTGTGATATGCTCTACTAGTTCACCTCTTGTTATTATCTCCTCATCTCCAATGTTAATAGCTGTACTTTCTCCTTTCTGCAAAATGGCAAGTGTGATTATATACATCCCCTTCTTGTACATTGATTCCAAGCGCTTTACTCCCACCTGTGCTCTCTTCTGTTTCCGCTTGATTTCTTGCAGAAGGAAAATATTGTCCATGTTGATGTAGAGCATATATTTTTGATCGGGAGTAGGAATTGCTTTTACAGCAGTATAGTCATTGTATTCATCACCCCATTGATGCTTTCGTATCTCTTTCATCTCTGGAAAATCTAATTTACTCTGTTCTCTTCGTCTCTTGTCAGAATTTTCTCCAGGTGCTTTTGCACGAGAACTTGGTCCACCTTGCTTGGGTTGTCTTGGATCTGATACTGTAATCTGAAAATTGTACTTCCATTTATTGAACGCATCAGAAATAGTTGACTGGTATTCGATTACATCAGAAACTTGGGCATTTCGGGGGAGTGTAACTTTAAGAGTAGCTAATCCATTCCAAAGAGTCAAATCTATTTTTGCGGACTCACCATTGACTTTCAATGTGAAGGAACCTGGTGAGTCCCCTCTATCAAAGTAATCATTTCGTGCATCTGTTTCGTATATCATCCTAAATGAAGATCCTTGGGGTACTTCTTTTGTTGTATTGCTTTTCAGTTCGAAGTAGTCAGGCCATTGTTTTCCTTCATATCGTTCGATAGTCGATCCAACACCTCGAAGATCAAAAGGTGAATGCATTTTCTGACCAGGATTGAATAAATAGTTCATTCCTGGAGAAGATTTGACTAGGTCTTCAATCAAATGGATGAATTCCTCATCATCTTCCATGGTATCAGCTTTTTCTTCTAACATTCTCCTATGGTTAAGCTATTTCAG
>JAEORG010000186.1 GCA_016841005.1 Candidatus Thorarchaeota archaeon
AATGGGTTGAGAATGTTGGCGTAGAGAGCCATTCTTTCCAAAGCCGGTTGGTTGGCAGGGGAGGCGGAATTAATTTTGCGTCTGGTCAGGTGTACATTCCATTCTCGAAGGGTGTACTTTCTGAACCTCTTGGCAACTTTCGCTTTTGCTATCCATCGATTCCCACCTCACCATCGGCTTATTCTGAAGGTTGGGTGGCGATAGAGAATGAAGATGCCACAATCGGTCAGATGTGGGACCCTAAAGAAGTAGAGGAAATACGAATCTTTGGTGGACAACTTAATGTACTTGGTTTTCCTACGAGGAACTTGGAACCTGGAGAACAATGCAAGCTTACTAATTCCTGGCTAGTATTCAATGCGCGAAATTGGCAAGATGTTCGGCGGTTATGGAAATCACGAGTTACCCACTATTATGAAGATGTATTCTCTCCAGTTTCTGATCAATTAACAGAACGAATGCTAGCAGTCAAATCTCCGCCCATCGTTCTTCCCCATGCTTCAGAAGCACATGGAACTCTTCAATTACATAATCCATTACATATTGCTCATGAAGGAATGCTCGAATTAGTTCCTCCAGATGGATGGAATGCCTCCCTTAAAATCAACTCCGAAAAGAAGGATGATCTTCAAACTGAGATTGATTTTTCCAAAGACACATCGATTGATGTATTGTTAACCCCTTCTACGAGGATTAAGGATAGATTTGCTATTTACAAGGGACAACTCAATTTGAAAACGGAATATGATATTACAGAACCCGTGACGCTCGCTGTGCTGGGTTCATCCAAGGATAGAATTGAAGTCACAGAAGGAGTTGAGCAAGGATGCAAAGTACATCGAGTAAAGAATGGTCTAATTGAATTTGCAGTTTCTGAAGACTATGGCGGCTGCATGTTCTCATTAAGAAATGACAAAGGGATTGAGTTTCTTACAAGTTCTTTTCCAAAAGCAACTCCCCGGCCTGGAGCCTTCTTTGATAATTATCATGGAGGTGTACAGCCACTTATTTTTGATGATGAATTTGGAGAACCACTGGCAAAAGCTCTCACAAATAAGGAAAAAATGTCCACAAAATCCTATCAACATGGGGATTGGTCTGGAGTTGAACTCAGCTGGAAAGGGGAAATTCAGCAAACCACACGAGGAATCGATTCACATCTGAGATATCTGACTACAGCAGGTTCTCCATTAGTAGTAATCGAGTGGCAAATTGTTAACAATACAACAGCCCCTGTTCGTTTCTGGCCATCACTAATTATTGATCCCAAATTAGACGGAGAATTAGCAGAAAGTAAGTTTCAAACTAAATGGACTGGTAAGGAATTCACTATCCGACAAGGGAATCTTCCTATGGCTGTTTCACCATCAAATAGTATTGTGTGGCTAATGCCTGAAAGGAATAGCCAAAAAACGAGAGGATTCAGCTTTATTGCGGCAGGCAATGAAGGCGGAATGCTTGATGCTTATCTTGGCAACCTGATGATTATGGCTCTAGTTGATGGGCGCTCAGCTATCCTGCCGGGACAAGAACGCGTAATCACAACCTGTCTTTTTATTGACCCACCCAATTGGGAAACATTGGACGATATGAAGAACATACTTGATTCATTGTACCAGTAACAGAATCCATACGTTTGTGACAAAAGAAAAAGGGTGGAATTTGACCTTCCAATGAAGGATCAATGACTAGGGTGATCACTTGATGGGTCACAATTACACGACGGAAATCTACTTACGTATGATTATGTTGCTTGCTATAATAGGAGAAGTTGTTGATGTCCAAGAGGATTTACACAAGGGCTGGTGATAAGGGTGAAACTGGTCTTCTATCAGGTGAACGAATAGGCAAAGATGATCCACGTATCGAAGCGTACGGAACAGTTGATGAATTGAATAGTGTGCTGGGTATTGTCAAGATTTACTCATCGCAGAGGATCGCAGATTACATCTTTGAAATTCAGCAAATGTTGTTCTACGTGAATGCTGAACTCGCCTTCAATCCAGATTTACTGGACGATCAAGGAACAACAATGCAAGACCTGAAGAAAATCAATGAAAAGGATGTTGAGTATCTTGAAAAAATAGCTGATAGATTGACTCAAGAACTCCCATTGCTGCAGAACTTTGTTATTCCTGGAGGCACCAAGGCGGCATCATTCCTTCATCTGTCTCGGACAGTCTGTCGAAGAGCAGAGAGACGTATTATCACCTTTGCAAAGGAGCACCATGTAAATCCTGAGCTCATCAAGTACATCAATAGACTCTCAGATGTTCTCTTCGTTTTCTCTAGGTATGAGAATCTTGAGGAGGGAAATGGCGAACAACTCATTTCACGTGAAGGCACAAGTAAGATGAGTAAAGAATGAAATCCGCTCAATCCTAGTGAGACCTACGAACATAAGACTGATTGAAAATTTGTTGGTGTGAGCGTATTTCTTCTTGCATTCATAGTCCAGGAATTTTCAAACGTTCATAAACGAAATTTATCAACCAAGAAATTGCTGTGATTAGAACAAGGAAGATGACTGCAATGATAGCGTAGACTTGTAGTGCCAAAAATGTGCGCGAGACTATGAATTTTGCCATACTAAATATATCTGCAACACCAACAAAATACGCCACAGTCGTGTATTTCGGAAGATAAACAGCTTCGTTAGACCAAGCAGGTATTGCTCGCCTTAGACTCTGCGGGAGCGCAATATGTCTGATTTCCTGACGTTTGGTCATCCCAATTGATTCAGCTGCAAGCGTCTGTCCTGCTGAGATGGAGGCCATTGAGCCGCGGAAGAACTCAGCTTGGTATGCACCGCTGTTTAAGCCTAAGGTTATTGCACATAGAAGGATTGTGATGTTTAGAATCGTCCGGGGTGTTCCAGCAATGTCCGGAAAAATAATTCGCCAAGATATATCAAATGGAGCCATTCCTTGTGAAATCAGCCAAGCATTAATCGCAGTGGGAATTACAGTAACTGCCAATATCTGGGCGAGTAGAGGTGTGCCTCTCATAAATTCAATATATGCAGTACAGATTCGAGATATGACTGGGCCGCCATAGTGTCTACCAATTGCCAATATAATTCCGAGAAATAGACCAAAGAAAAGAGCGAAGATGTATAATCCCATGGTCATAAAGAATCCGCTAGTCAGCTCAGGATAATATTGAAGAATTCTTTGGAGCCAGTCTTGTTGAAGGGCTTCGAAGAGTCTATTTGGCGATATGGCTGTCAGTAGAAATTCCTCCAATCATCCCGATTGCTTATCAGACTCTGCTTGTCCGTATAAGACCTCCAACTTATGGAGGAAGTCTATCGCTCGTTTCGACTGAGGGCTCTTAAAGAAGTGTTGAGGAGTGCCTGTTTCTAAAACCACACCTCCGTCCATAAAGATCATCTCGCTAGCGACAGCACGAGCGAATCCCATTTCATGTGTCACAACGATCATCGTTGTTCCTTCTTTCGCAATATCAAGCATAACCTGTAGGACTTCTCCTATTAGTTCGGGATCAAGGGCACTAGTGGGCTCATCAAATAATATGACATCGGGATTCATAGCTATAGAACGAGCAATCCCCACCCGTTGCTGCTGACCTCCACTCAGTTGAGCAGGATAATGATGACTCCAATCAGCCATTCGAACTTTCTCGAGGGCTTTGTGAGCAATTTCATGTGCCTCTTCTTTTGTCTTGCCAAGCACAAGTCGAGGCCCAATGCTTACATTATCAATTGCCTTCAAATGGGCAAAGAGGTTGAAGTTTTGAAACACAAAGCCAATTCGTGATCGCATTTGGCTAAGATTTGCCTTTGGATCCATCAGGCTCTCGCCACGAAGAAGCACTTCCCCCTTGTCAGGAGGCGTTAGCATATTGATGACTCTGAGTAGAGTACTCTTTCCCGATCCGCTTGGTCCAAAGACAACCTTCACTTCTCCCTCGAACACATCAAAAGATATTCCTTTCAAAACCTCAAGTGTATCATATGCTTTCCATACGTCTCTTACTTCAATGACTTTTGTTATTGTTTGCCACCTCCAAGACCCAGTTTTCTAAGTTTGGATGTCATACTCTCCCCTACGTATTTTGTAACCGGATATGTAAAAACAAAATAGATTATTGCGATGACAAGAATGATTCCGAGGAACAGAGCAGGATAGGTATTCGTAAAAGCCTGTCCATGATAAAGCATATCCGTTACTCCAATCGCGCTAGCTAAGGATGAGTCCTTAATTACGACGGCATATTCATTTGTCCAACCTGGTAATGAGAGACGTAACGCTTGTGGAAGAACAACATGTCGACTAGCTTGCATTTCAGTCATTCCCATTGACCGAGCAGCCATCATCTGACCGACATCAACAGACAGAATTGACCCTCGGAATAGTTCAGATTGATATGCAGCGCTTCTTAATGCAAGTGCAAATACAGCTGCAGCAAACAATGCGGCTCCAACAGAGCCAGTCCACATGAACCAACCCAACAATGCAGCCCCAAAAATAAAGAGAAGAACGAGCAATGGAATTGCTCTGAAAATCTTCTCATAACCTATAGCAAACCACTGCAATTCAACTGGTCCATACACCCGCATTAAGGCAAGGGCAACACCCACAACAAAACCAATTACCAAAGAAACAAGGGTGAGCGCAAGAGTCGTTGAGAGCCCTCTTACGGCAATCAAATAGAGAATGTCCAGAAGACTCTGCGTCTCTTGCACTCAGTATCACCCAAACCATTTCTCAATCAATTCATCCATTGTACCATCTGCAAAAGAATTGGCAATGGCTGTGTTTATTGCAGCTGATAGCCTATCACTGCCGTATCTTATGTAGAATGCTGTTGGTGGAGCAAGAATTGTGAAGATTATTTTGATATCATAGACAGTACTATAAAGACCAAAAATTGGTTCATCGACGTATATGGCGTCGAGAGTACCATCTTCTAGAAATCCAAACATTGTTTCAACAACGGGATATCTGTTCAGAGTAGCTTCCATTCCTGCGATATCTGTCAGTTCATAATCTTCAGCAGTTCCAGTTTGAACTCCTACATCCAACCCAACGAGATCTTCTAGTGAAGCAATAGTTAGAGTTGAATTAGCTTTAGTAATGACGACCTCATTAGTTCGTATATACCAAACTAATGGTTGAAGGACATCACACCGCTCTTTTGTAATGAATGTAGCTGAAGCAATCATATCGATTGTTCCTGCCTGACATGCACCGATTAAGTTGTCAAAGTCCATGTCGATCCATTGAGCAGTTACATTTAGATAATCAGCAACCATTTCGGCAAGATCAATATCAAACCCTTCTAGTTGACTAGTGGTTGTATTGAAGATCTCGAATGGTGGCCAATTTGTGTTAGTTCCCACAATAATCGTACCACGCGCCTGAATCATGTCGAAGTCGTCAAGTGGAGCAACTAGTGTAGGCGTCAGATAGCCTATACCAAATCCAACGACGATTCCAATGACCAGGAAGGCAACGAGTCTTACTGTTAAGGAACCACCTGATGACATTTTTTCAAATTCCTCCTTCTGTGTGATTCGAGAAATTCACACAACCGTAAACATCCCAAAACCTACTGAAAAGGGTTTGCCCCAAATGAAAAGACAGTATAAAACATACGTAAAGAAATGAAGTCTTATTACCTTCTTTTCAGGCTTATTTCATTTATTTGGTAGACTCACTTCTTGAACATCTATGGCGACCCAAAAAAGCGGTGAAGGACATCTTTTAGTAGTATGTACCATTCTCAATATTCATGGGCGAAGCAGTCAGACGCTATACTTCAGATGATAAGGAAGCAATTTGGAATATCCTTTCGTATGCATACAGTATTCCTGAAACATCTCATGAGTCATTTCTTGAGAGGTTGGATCTCATTGGGAATGAGTTCTATCTGAATGAAGTTGATGGCGTTCCCGTAGCGGTTGCAAGAGTGCTCGAATTCGAGCAAAATATACGGGGTGTTCTCAAACCAATGGGAGGAATAGGAATGGTTGCTAGTTCGCCTGAACACCGGAGATTGGGATATACCCACGGACTGATCTTTAGTATATTCAAAAACCTCAGGAAAAATGAGTACGCAACTAGCACGCTTTACCCATTCAAGGATTCATTTTATGGAGAAATTGGTTATGTGAAAATGCCGCCCTCAGGGACGTTAGAATTCAACCCAAATTCACTCTCCGAAATACAAGTGCCAACTGGCTATGTGACCAAGCGAGAAGACGGTGAAGAGATGTTTAAGATCAGGAGAGCGATGCATGATGCAATGGTCTTGAGAACACATGGTGCCGTGAAAAGAGGCGATAAACGTTGGGAGGAGTTTACTAAGAACTTTACATTGAAAGCAGTTGTCGCAAGAAACGGTAGTGGCAAGCCTGAGGCAGTGATGATATATTCGATTAAAGGCTACGGAGAAGGACACGTTTGGGCTGAAACCGGCCAAATGAATATTGTCGAGTTTACATGGTCTACTCTTGAGGGGAGAGATTCAATTCTTAATTTTCTCTACAAACACTCAGATCAGATCATGAGAGTTTCAACTGTAATTTCAACAATATCTGACGATTACTATCATTGGTTGTCAAATCTTCACACACCAACAATAAAGTCGAATATTGTCAGTATGGCTAGAATCATTGATGTAGAAAAGAGTCTGTCCGGCCTACCAGTTCTTCACTCTGGCAAGACTTCACTCAAAGTTGTAGATCATCAAATTGAGGACAACAATAGCGTCTTCGAAATCTTTGACGAGAATGATGCATTGTCTGTGAAAAAGGTAAAAGGACCTGCAAAGACTACAATACGAGTTGAAGGCTTGACCTCGATTCTATACGGTACTCTTGACGAGACACGATTAAGGAGATTAGGATGGCTTGAGGGTGAATCACCAAAAGACTTGTTTCAATGGTTCCCAAAAATGACACCCTGGCTTTCTGAAAGCTTCTAAATCTAGCCTATCTCAAATGTCTAACTTTTGCTATTGTGGATAGCTTTTTGTTGAGCCTTTCTCAATGAGATTCAAATTTGGGAGTGACTGAAGATGAGTGATAAACTACTCGTCATTATTTCCACAGGAGATAGAGAAAAGGCTCTTACTGCTTTGATGTACGCGAAAAACAACATCAAATATGGTTGGCTCTCTGATGTCAAAGTGATCTTCTTTGGTCCTTCTGAGAATCTTCTCGTTA
>JAEORG010000187.1 GCA_016841005.1 Candidatus Thorarchaeota archaeon
ACATTGAGAAGTTCTGCTCCATCCTGAAGGTCCGCCAAAACTAACAAATCACCACTAACGGATAGTCCGTAGACTTCACCTCCATCGTTGAATGAGCCTAACAACGTTGGTTGTTCTGGAGTAGAGATATCTAAAATTGTAAGCCCTGCACCATGCCTTCCAAGATAGAGAGTATCTCCATTTACATCAATATCCCATGCCCCTACAGTATTTGCTACTGTTCTGATAATCTCGGGAGATGATGAATCACTCACATCCAAGACAATTAGTCCTGTGTCTGGATCTGCGAAGTATCCCGTATTACCTACAATTCTTATACAATGACCTCGAGAACCTATACTTTGCATTGAGAGAGTTGATGGATTAGAGGTATTAGTGATATCAATAATCCCAAGAACTCCTTCAAAAGTGACAATGTAGACAAGATTGTTGATGACAAAAAGATCTTCAATGGGTCCACTTACGGAATGAGTCTTAATTATTTCTGGACTTGTTGGTGTACTAATATCTACTATCACCAAACCATCCGTTGTTCCTCCAGTAAAGAGCAGGCCATCAGCTATATCAATCCCAAAAGCACCATCATCCAAAAGTATGTATGCCACTCTGACTGGCGCATTATAGAGAATTATATCCACAACCACAACACCATCATTATTGGAAACATATGCATAATTACCATCAACGGCAATATCATACCCAACAACTCGACCTGGTATGATAATATTGGGATTTGTTTCGATCGTGACAAATATGGCTGAAATGAATCCAATCACAATTAGAATAACTGCAAAGAACCTTCTCCTTCCCACTGCCATTTTGAATCAACGAATCTGATATATCCCATATTATAAAGGAAACAGCTTGACGCAATTGTCAGATTGTACCTAGCTGGTTCGGTATACCAGATTAATCACATCTTCTGGACAAGTAGAAACACACAATCCGCAACCAAAACACTTGGTTTCATCATAAACTAAGAAATCATCAATCAATTCTCGCGCATCAAATGCGCATCTTTCCACACAAGTCCCACAATTAATACACAGTTCTTCGTTATTTGCAGCAATATACTTCGAAGTTAGCATCTTGGGATGTGATCCATTCCTAACTAGACTCCCTAGAGTGTGACAACAACATGGACAACAGCTACAAATCAGTCCAGGTTTCTCATCATCTTTCATTGTATAGGAAATATGTACCAATCCTGCTTCGTGACTTTTATGAAGTAGTTCAAGAGCCTCTTCTATTGTGATTTCTCTATCTGTTGATGGTTCATTCTCTAGAAAATCATCTGCAACAGTATCTAAACTGATACAGCCATCTAAAGGAGCATCACAGTTGCTATACTCTCTCCGACAGCCACATTTTCCAGCTGCAATTTTGCTAGCTCCCCTAAGAATCTCTTCCATCTCTTTGAAACTGTAAATCCTGTTCTCACCTTCAAATCTTCTATTCACAGGGATAACAATGATTTCTCCGAGTTCATCAGTAATCTCTTGGACTCTTTCTTTGGTAAAGAATCTCATATCATTGTACTTGGAAGATTTCACAATCGAAATCAATAATCACGCGGTTTAAACATTTTAGGGTCAAAAAATGAACAAAAGGACTCATATCACTCAAAATTCTACCAAATCTGAAAATAGATGTGGAATGAACTACTAGCAGCCTGTATTCTGATATCCTTGACAATTTTCTTGTGGTCGTTCATCAATTTTCGTAGATGGAAGAGAGAACTACAAGTTGATCTTCTTGAAAACAGCAGAGTGATTGACACAACAGTAGGTCAAATTGAGTATACACAGGCTGGCGAAGGTCCTGTTGTTATAGCAATCCATGGGGCTCCGGGAGGATACGACCAAGGATATTTCGCTCTGAAATACTTAGTCAATGATGGCTATACAATACTTGCAGTCTCTCGTCCTGGCTATCTGAGGACTCCACTATCATCAGGAATCTCTTTTGAAGAACAAGCGGAAGTCGTCCGAGCTCTAATGGATGCATTAGAGATTCAAAGTGCTGCCATTATCAGCTCATCAGCAGGAGGGCCTGTTGCTCTGAATTTTGCTTTTCGTTATCCTGATAGAGTCTGGGCACTAGGTCTAATCTGTGCAGTCACACAACCATATAGAGCTGAAAATAACTGGTTGAACAATGTTGTTGGTAGACTGTTCGCTTCTGAAACTCTTCTGGACGTTGGTGTCTGGTTGTATGATGTCCTGACACGATATCGACTCTCCTATTCCTTGAAGAGAATGTTCAAAGAAAATTCGATGTTAAGTACAGAACATATACGAAATCGAGTAGAATTCATAGTGAATCAACCTCAGCAGGTTACTTGGTATAAAGACTTCATCCGCACAGCATGCCCCTTGAGTCTTAGAAAAGATGGTCTTGAGAATGATATGGAGATACTTCGTCAAGTAAAATTCTCAAATTTAGAGCAAATTTCATCAAAAGCGTTGATAATTCATGGAAAAGTCGACAAAGTTGTTCCATTTTCGCATGCAGAATACGCAAAATCACAAATTCCTGATGCGAAGTTAGTCAGCTTTGAGAATGTCGGGCATGTCATCTGGATGGGTGATCACTTCGAACGTATGAAGCGTGATATTAGTGATTTTCTTCAAGAACATAGACCAATCGAGTCTTTGTAGTCTGAGTTTCTAAAATGTGATAATTGAGAATCCGACACTTAATCACAAGTCTTAAGCAATAATGACTCCATTCAATTCGCAGATGAGTCCTGTGTCAGATCTTTATTCTTTCGGTGAAAATATTTGGATTGCTGAAGGTCCCTTAGTTCGTGATATGAGAATGATGTTTACTACCCGGATGACAGTAGTGAAGCTCACTAACGGGTCTATGTGGTTAGAGTCTCCCATACCCGTATCAACTAATACCTTGAAGAACATTACAGATATGGGTCCTGTCAAGTATTTTGTAGCAAATACGCCCAGGCATGTGTGGCGGCTGGATGCAGCACACACACTGTTTCCTGATGCCCAACTATGGGTACCACGACCAACCCGTGTGACACTGGAGCAAGGTGACCTAGATTACACTGGTATCTTGACAGACACTCCTCCTCCTGACTGGGCGGATGATTTTGAACAACTTGCTTTCAAGGGAAGCTCTCAATTGTCAGAAGTCCTATTTTACCATAAGAGATCGAAGACCGTCATTCTAGGCGATATTATCCAGAATAATCGTAAGGTCAGAGGTAAGCCGTTCACTAATTTTATGTTCAGGCTTATGGGAGTTTCATATCCAAATGGAGGGGTCTCACGTGATATTAAAATGTCTTTCACCAAGCGTAATCTGGCCCGAGAATCACTTGAGAGACTACTTTCATGGGACTTTGATAAGTTGATTATTGCCCATGGCGATTGTATCGAGAGCAATGCAAAGTCCTATGTAGAAGAGAAGTTTCGTTGGCTTAAGCATAAGACAAAATAAGAAAGGTAATGGTGCGGAGGGCGAGATTCGAACTCGCGAACTCCTACGAGATTGTCCCTTTGATGCGATATGCAGCAAAGTCTGGGACCTAAACCCAGCGCCTTTAACCTGGCTGGGCAACCTCCGCAGTAGATATCGTCGGAGCTAATCTGATTTTAACCATTTTGGAACAGAGAGGTATCATTCTTTAGTTTCCCAAGTGTTGCTACATCTTGGACAACGCCAGCTTTTCTTATAGCTGCCACCGCTCTGAAGTTCTTTTCTAACTAAAGCTGTTTCTGCATAACCACAACGGGGACAAAGCTCTGCATCACTCATTGACTTGCACCATTTTAGAGAAATCTCTAATCTAATTTCTAGTTTGTCCTTATGTCATGTCATATCAATATAGAGTCCTATTCAGCCCTAGCCTTTAGTGGTGGAGATGTACCTCTGATTATAGTTGATATTCTTGTAAAGATAGGAACCGACAACCTGCCTTTTACATGAAGGATTCCCAACACGACGACAATTCCTGCTGTTCCCATCATAATGATTCCGAGTATTAAATCAACCAAGATAATAGATTGAGAAGGACCAACATTGAGGATGTTTACATAACCATCAGACACGGTGAAGTCGACATCATCGCCTGTTAGAGTCGCGTTCCGTGGGAATCGCTCATTGGAATACTTTTCAAGTTCAATATAGAACTCATTCTCGAATACTACATTTGAGCCGTCAATAAGGGTCAATGCCAGCCCTGATATAACAAGATACCCACCAAACATAGGAAGATACTGAGATATCGCATCGTTATCAATTAACATACTCTTTGAAACCATCTGGCCGTCGTTCAAAGAACCTGTGATTGAGAAAATTGGAGTAACCAAGAAAAGATCATGGTCATAACCAGCACTGTCACTCCACTTAGGATAGAAAGCAATCTCATCAAAGCTCATATTCTGAACCAATGGTCTGCCAAGCAAGGTTTTCCCAAAGTAGAATCCTATTGTTGCAGTCATGTAGTGCTCATTAAGTGTCGGTTGATGGTGCTGATAGAGGAAATTGACCTTGTATGCACTTCGTAGTAAAAGTGCCTCAGTCCCATCAGCAAGCTTGAATGATGCACGATATGAGAAATAATCAATCTCGAAAAAGGCTCTCTGCATACCGCCACCTCCGGGTTCACCCTCTTGGGCAGCTGCTGGATGTGCAAGAATACTTGGTGCTACACATAAGACCAGAACAAATGTCATGACTTGTATGAACCTCTTCATAGATTGACCGACCTCATATTCCGTATGAATTCAGGAACTTTTGTCTAAAATACACTTACGTTACCAGCAATTATTCAATAATACTGTAGAATGAAAATGGGAGTACAAAAGGCGAAAGGTTCATATCAAGTTCCAAGTGCCTAGTGCTCCGCACATGGGGCGGTGGCCTAGTCCGGTATGGCGACGGGCTCCAGATCTGGGCTCATTTCGAGCCTGAAGACACGGGGTCAATGAATCTGACCGTCGTCCGAAGACACTCGTCGATCGGGAGTTCAATCAGAACGGGAATTCCCCGCTTTGGAACTGATCTCCCTCGCCCCACCATTGTGTAACCATCTTCGTTTTTCCGTAATGTATATACACACTTAGGAGTTCTTCACTAGAATTTCCAATTTCTCATGAAGAGGAATAAGAATGTCCGATTTTGAATCTAAAATGAATATTGCTCCCGAAGACTGGGACAAGAGAATGAAAGAGATGAAGAATCTTTGCATCTGCAGCGATTGCCCGAGTCTTGGAGCGTCTAAAGAGAATTTTGCAGCAGAGATGATGCGCGATTATAGTGGGGGTAGCCATCTAGAACATTTCTGCTACAATGGAGCCAGTAATAGAATCATTTCCAATCAAGGCTGTAATTGCTCAAAGTGTCCCGTATTCGAGAAAATGGGTCTGAAACACAACTTCTTTTGTAAACAAGGCGATGAACCACAACAACGAGGAGTTTCTATTCTCAGCGGCTTTGATGATCTCTTCGGAGATGTCTAAGAACCTCTAATCCTGATTCCTAGTTAAAATCTAGAACTTTATCAATCAAATTAACCCGAAATCGAAAAATCTCTCGGTTTCATCGAGTGTGCATTTGATAATCTTTCATGTACAAGATAGTAGTGAGGGACAAGACTAGACCGAACGCCACGCCTTTGGATGCAATTTTTAGCTGAGCAATGGGGTAATATTTAGGCAGGTCATAGTGAAAGGTCACTGGAGCCGCTAGTTTTGTAACATGCCCTCATAACTCCCCCCTCCTACCAAAACCGGTTCCAGTTGGCCACCTATTCTTCTTCACAGTCATACTCGAAAGGGCTGCAGCTTGCTGTGCTGTCTATACATTCCAAGAACTCTTCTAAAGAAATAGCAGATGATCCTAATTCTATACGCCTTCTGTTATCCAATATGTGGGCTTCTTGTAAGTCAAATTCGTATACCTCGTTCTCTCCTGAATGGTCATAGGCTCTTTTCTGACTACTAAAGAAAGTCCACATAGAACCACATCCTTCGAATCCCCATATTCGATCAAGATTCTTAGTTTCCGTCAAGCAAGTCGCCAGTATTTCATAGAAAAATTAACTATTAAGATGACAGAAAGTGGCCATTTTTCGACCTAGGCATAGTGTACCACAAAATCGTGATAGAATGTATAGATAGAAACCATTAAAGCAAATCCCGAGCGCCTTCCGAATGATATTCATGATGCAGCTTCCAGGTTCGGAAACCAGCGAATTTAGCTGGATAATAAACATTGCATTCTTCATTTTCATCATAGTCTTCAGTCTCTACGGCGCAAAATTCCAGATGTGGCAATGGCTGAAGCAGATTGAAACTGGGATGATAGAGCTTAAGCGAATGGCTGTTGAATCTAGACAGACTTCTATTGAAACATTCAAGAAATTCGGCAAGAACGACGACGAAGTTGCTACAGACCTTGATAGGTGGTTAGATTACTTCACAATCATGCCAGTTGACCTGGACCCTGCTGGAGTACTGAAGCGACTCGATCATCTGCTTGATGAGCGAAGGGATAGGTTTCAAGAATTTGTTGCTGACCTTGCCCCAGAGGCCACAGTATCACAGCAGCAAACACTAGAGAACGCTCTCGAAGTGACTCAAGTATTAAGCCTGATTTTCAGAATTGTTCGTCACTATTACATACTTGGGAAAAAGACAGGTAGCCAAATCATAATCATGCAGATTCAGATGCAGATGCCAGAGATTATGCGCCTCGCAAAAGCGTATTTTGATGCACTAGATGCATTTTCACAGGGCAAACCAATCGGAGACGGCATTGGACCACTAGTTGTCACCAAGTTTGCTAGAGAATATGGTGCTACATCACAGAGTTATGTACACGAGATATCTCGTGAAGTAGGTTATTATCCGATTGAAGTTGATGGTCGTACAGTTTTTGCTCTTCGTGCAACTGGTCCAGGTGGTACTGTAGGAAAGCCTGGATTTGGTGTCAGAAAGTTAGTTGAAGAGCACAAGGGAAGCATTGCTCGGATAATTACTGTAGATGCTGCTCTCAAGCTAGAAGGAGAAGATATGGCCCGTGTATCAGAAGGTACTGGCGCCGCAATTGGCGATCCTGGACCTGAGAAGTATGCAATAGAGGATGCTGCTACTCAGAATAACATCGCAATTGAAGCCATCGTTGTCAAACAAAACGAGGCTGCTGCAGTTGGAGTCATGGAAAAGAAAATCCTTGATTCAGTTCCTGAAGTTATTGAAAGGATAAAAACTGCAATACAAAAGCGTACCAAGCCAGGTGACAAGATCATTCTAGCAGGAATTGGTAACACCATTGGTATTGGGCTCTGAGGTGCATCATAATGGGAATTATATCTAAGATAATTGGAGCTGCATTTGCAGGTATTGGTGCAGTCATCGTATTCTATGGAATGAATGCCGATCCAACCCTCTCACTCATCTTGTGGTTTGTTGGTCTAATGATAATGTCAATTGGATTCAGTCTGATCACCGGAGGGCGAAAACAGACAGAACAAGAACCGCCTCCGCCTACGGTCACAGAGATTCACTGTGATAATCCCGAATGCGACTTCAAGGAGATTCGTCAATTCGAAAAAGATGATTACGTTCTCAAGCCTCTTGACGCAAAGTGCCCGAAGTGTTCAGGCAATATGACCATTGAAGGCGTGTATGTTGTAAGAGAAGAAAAGGAAGAGGATAAGGTCAATATCTAATCCAGTTTCGTTAAGACCACAGGACCACTCTCTGAAACGAAGACCGTATGCTCACTTTGAGCCACAGGTCTTCCTCTCCTTGATGCTTGAACAGGGTATCCACGAAGTGCCTTGACCTTCAGAAGTTCTCTAATCTCCTTGAATAAGTCAATATCTTTTGAGGTTGTGCCAATCCATCGAGCTGCAAATGGGAGGGGGCCATACTTTTTTCGTAGATGTAGTCTGAGTTTTTCTGTTGTTCCCTCAAGAGTCATATCCTTCCCTGTATTTGCATAGATATAGACCAAATCTGTGTCAATCACAGTCCCAACTCCTGAAGTAGAATATGGTTCAATTGCATATACTTCTCCTAACTCAATAGTGTCAGAAGACTTTGTCTTTACATTCGGGATGTTCTTTCCAGCATGCAGAAGCCATCTTCTCATGTTGTGACCTGTGAGATTACTGATTGGTTTGAGTCCATATGTCTTGATGATTTTCTCTATAGTCTTTCCAATTTCTCCAACTTGAGTACCTGGCTGCATCATAGATATAGCCTCTTCAAGCGCATCATCTGTTGATGCTACAAATCCCTCAAGTGTACCATCCATATCGAATGTCCTTGCAACATCTGATAGATATCCATCAACCTGAGTTCCAAGATCTACCTTGACTAGGCCAAAATCAGGAAGAACTTTTGAATCATTAATAGGGGATGTATAGTGTGCTGCGAAATTGTTCACCGAAACGTTGCAAGGAAATGCAGGTCGGCCGCCATATTCGATAATCTTCTTCTCTGCCAATGTACAGATACTGATGATTTTAGCACTTGGTTTGATCTCCGAAGCCATCTCTTTCAGTACTCGTGCTGCAATCTTACCCGCCTTGACTTGTGAAGGATTTAGACCTGCTGTCATGATGGTATCACTCTTTCCAGAACAATCACTCTTCTTAACAGGTTCCATGCGCGCTTACAGTTCATTTTTTCGTCGAGTGGATACAATTGCGCCTTCTTCACCAACAAATAGACTATGTTCGAATTGAGAGACCATCCCTCTCTTACCTTCAATCAAAACTGCGTAGCCATGTATTGCGCCAGCCATACGTAGATTTCTAATTGCCGCATCAATATCAATGTCAGTTTTTAGTCCATGAAGCCAGCGTGATGCCCATGGGAGAGTTCCAAACTGTTTACGAGCAATATTACGAATCTGCATGGTCAATTTATCTAGTTTTTTCTTGTTTCCCATATTATTCGAGAAGATGTATGCTTCTTTTGCACCATTAATTGTCCCATTTCCGTTGGTCGCAAAGGGTTCGACAGCAAAAGTTTCACCCAGTTCCATCTTGGGCGTCATTTTCATGGAGATATTTGGCACATTTTTTCCTGCATGAAGGTTCCACTGCCTCATTTGATGACCTGTAAGTTGATGAACTGGTTTCAATCCATGTTTCTTTATTGATTGCTCAATGATTGCACCAATTTGTCCGACTCTTATACCGGGTCTTATAGTATCGAGAGCAGCATCAAGAGCTTCCTTAGCGGCAACAATATACTTCTCATATGATCCATCAAGGTCAACTGTAACAGCAGTATCAGACAGATACCCATTCACATGAGCTCCAACATCGACCTTTACTAGTCCCTTGCTCGGAAACACTTTCTGGTCTCCATGAGGGCTTGTGTAATGAGCCGCTTCTTCGTTAATAGAAACATTACACGGAAACGCTGGGCGTCCACCATATTCGATGATTTTCTTTTCTGCTAATGCGCATACCCTAAGTAGCTTCACACCTGGTTTTACTTCTCTCATAGCTTCTGAGAGTGCATGTGCAGCAATCTCTCCAGCTTTCATGAAATCCGGATGTGGTTTGGTGCTCATTCTTTTATCCTCTGAACTATCGAATACAATTAACGATTTTTAATGTTAGTCTAGTGGCGATTATCTTTCGAAACATAGAAGAGTCCGGTACGGATATCTACTTCTGAGGAGATTTTTCATGCAAGTTACATATCTTGGTCACGCGTCATTCAAAATCGAGGCCGATGGAAAGGTTCTGTTTATTGATCCATGGCTCAACGGACCAACTTCGCCTATCAAGGTAGATGATGTTAGAGAAGCAGACATTTGTTTGGTGACTCATGATCATGGTGATCATGGATATTCAGAAGCAATTGAAATTTGTAAGAAGACAGGTGCCACTTTCATAGGCATCAACGAATTAGGTCTGAAAGCAATGCAAGATGGTGTTGAGAATGTACACACACTCAATATCGGTGGTAACGTTGAGGTAGATGGGGTCACTGTTACCCTAGTTCATGCATTTCACTCCTGCAGTATAGGCACTCCAACAGGATTCATTGTCAAACTTCCCAGTGGCACATTCTACCATACTGGCGATACTGGCCTTTTCCACGATATGAAACTCTTCGGAGAGCTCTATGACATTGATTTACTTATGCTTCCAATTGGCTCATATTATACCATGGGCATCAAGGAGGCAGTAAAAGCAGTGGAATTAGTCAACCCAAAGGTAGCAATTCCAATGCACTATGACACTTTTCCAGTAATTGCAGCTAATCCAAAGCAGTTCTACCAGAAAATCGTAGACAAGGGTAAGTCAAAGGTCGAAATAATGGCACCAGGCGACACTAAAGATATTGACTTCTAAAAAGAGTGGTCGATGCCTATTTCCCAGCACACTAACTCCCAGAATCACGGCATCGGAAATCCATCCGGCTCAACTGAGCTGTCTCGTGACGGGTGTTATGACACCGACCTGCCTGCCAATATGCGAACCTTGGGTTGGCTTAAGCAGTCATCTAAAGGACATTCATCCCTATCGTGCAAGTCCGTTTTGGTTCGTCCAATTGGTATTCGACAGGCTGTTGTCCAGTATGTATCCCACTCGTTGCGCAACACCTCATCGTCAGAAACTCAGTGTGCCCTCGGGAATGGGTGAATTTCACTGGACAATTCTATTCTATGCTTGAGTGTTTATCAGGATTTTTAATTGGCGCCAACTGATACATACTCTGAGTTTTTACATAGGGATGATGGAAAACATTGTGCTAACGACATGTTCAAAAGGCATAAAATTCCAAATTGCTCCGAGGCATAGGTGAGCAAATCCCAACGTGTCTCATATCACATTCATCATATTACAATGCCGCGAGTCCCCGACTCAAGACCGAGTAGTC
>JAEORG010000188.1 GCA_016841005.1 Candidatus Thorarchaeota archaeon
CCTCGGAGTCAAGCCTTTGGCCTGTGGTCTTGAGTCCACCGCGGGTAGTATTAGCTCTTCGAATCAAGATTCTAGCGTATGATTTTGATTTCAAGTCTTTGCTATTACGTAACCTAATGAACGAATCATTACGAATACCAAGTAAGGAAATTTCTAGCTCGTTCAAAGGCTGGATGTGATAATGGGAAATATCCAGCTAATGCAGCAAAACCTATTGTCAAATCTGGTTTTTCTCTAGATGCAAGAAACGCATGCAGCTTTGTCTTAGCAATATTTCTAGATTGTAGTACTTTTTTCCCTATCATGCAATTACAAAACTCCTCCACACATACCATTGCTGGTTCATCTTGAACTGAGTTAAGACATACATCTTCTAGCATTCCAGAGTGATAGTCATCAGGCAATACAAGAAAAGAAACTTGGGGCTTTTCTCCAACAGGTTGCAGTGAAGCTGTTGGTGCGGTTAACTTACATGACCTTAATGCATCTCTTATACTTTGAATTGTGGATTGAGGATTGTTGTCAGCATCTCTAACCAAACCAAATTTCGTGACTCGAGAAAAATTCGGAGATTTTGCTATAAGACTGATTTTAGATCGATAGTTAGACACACCATCTATATCTATGATTTGGAAATCTGGCACGTCAAATTCATATCCTAATGCTTCAAAGAGTTTTACTTCGGCTTTTCCTTCTACAACTATCAACTTTGACTTGACGATGTTTGATTCACCAGTAATAATCATCATCGTATCTCCAGATTTGTTTGAATGGCAACATCAATCTCCTCTTTGTCGTATGAAATTGATTCAATACCATCATCTGTCCGTTCGAATCTGTATAGTCGGAAATTGTAATCATTAGTTTCGGAGAATGCTTTGTGAGCAGCAATAATGCATTCTCGGCTGTGGGTCGTTGCAAATATCTGAGTATCAAAGAACTCGGATGCTTTTGATATAGCCTTCCAGACTTTTGTAAGAAGGGAGTGATGAATACCTATATCTATCTCATCGATTAGCACAACTCCGCCAGGGGAGGTACCTATCCCAAGAATAATGTTGGTAAGTCTCATCATCCCTTCTCCCATTAGAGATATTGGAATCAACTGCGATTTACTCTTGGCCCCATGAAGAATTGCCTGTCCTGCAATATACACCATCTCTAATCTCTCAAGATTTGGTTCAATAATCTTCAGAGAATCGAGTAAAAAGTGGTCCTTTCCACTTAGCTGAAGCTTTCCGTATTTTTCAGCTTGATCAGGTGTAGGCAATGTAGCTCGAGATGTTTGGTAGTACCCCGGGAATGGTGGAGCAGGAGGAAAAGGAATCATTCTCAAACTATCAGGATACAAAGCAAAATAGTATGTATCTTTCATACCATTTTGTACTGATTCTAACTCTAATACTTGGGCCAATCCTGGTGGCATGTTCTGAGTATCTGCATCGCCATTGCCTCTCATGATTTTCGAATCATCCACCAGAGAAGCTTGAATGTAGTTTGCGATTCTGGAAAGTCCTTTTGCGTCGCGAATGACTCGTATTTTCATCTGACGTGATTTTGTTTTTGTATCAACTCCCGATAGTATAATTCGCTTGGATGAATCAAAATCAGTGAAAAGGTAGTCCCAAGGCGTTTGTGCCCAATCCCCCTTCTCAACTCTAATCGTTTGGAAACCTCTAAATTCATCAATTTTTTTGGTTAGTGTTACATTATAACCTCCGCAGTGAATGAACAGTGCCTCCAGAAAAGCAGTTTTTCCAACATTATTCATTCCAGTAATTAGATTGACCTTCTTCATTCCCTTTACTTCTATTGTATCAAAACCTCGAAAATTCTGAATTTTGAATGATTTATACAATCGAACACCCCGAATCAATTATTTCATGTTCCAACTTCAATATTAAGTATTTCAAGTCGATAGATCTCTGAGAGAATGAGTTGATTGCTTCAATGTGCTTGCTAGTTGTGGGTTTTGGTATCAAGTTCTTTTCGTAAATCCGCTGGATTTGAGCAGTTTAAATAATTAGATGATTTGACCTCTTCATCAACGAACACGGAAATATCGCGAAATGTTTTCGTGTTTATGTATGCTGCAGGACGATTCTCCCGAGGTCTATTTTTAATGATTTGAATATTATCTATCAGAGAATCTATTGAAGTCCACCATATACCAACGCAGTCGAATTTCGATGTTGGAGGGTATGGCAAATCTACAACTTGACAATGAAAAACATATGCAGGAATGAAGGGTCTTCTAGTATCCATTGCATCAAGAATATCCTGAATGTCACTAACATCAAGCTGAAATGACGACATTCCGCTACCAATCGAACCCCCTGAAAGATGATTTCTTCCCGTTTTTATTTCAGCACCGAAAATGATACTGTTTGTATTATTCCTCCAAAGAAAATCCATTTTTGCTTCTTCAGAACCACGTCCAGTAGGTTTGAGCTTTGGATAGTCGAACTCCTCTATAATTGGTAGAGTTGAATCTTTGTTCTTACATTCATCCCACCACTTACTTACACCAATGCTTGCGGCAACGGAGCGTGAAATTGATCTAACAACTCTGTCACACACATCACAAAGATACCATTGGTATAATTTGAGATTCTTCTTTCTATTGCAATGGGAGCAATAGTACGGTCCATCAACAACTTCTAACACAAATATTGGCACCCGGTCGCTAAATGCACTTACCTGAAATTCTTTTGCGCAATCGCTACAGAGAAAGTAGCTCCTTATTCTTGTGTCACTTCTCTCTTCACTATGTCTTGAGCAAAGAAGCTTTCCATATTGATCCTTTGCTAGCTCAAATCCAGATAATGCTAAGGCATTTTTGATTTCTTCAACAGTTTTAGATCCAATACCAGCAATTGAAAGCAGTTCCCTTTCGCAAAGGGAAACTAATTCATCGATTTTTGTTATTGATGCATTGGTGAGCTTTCTAATCACGCTTCTGGAAATCGCAAGAGTAGCAATACCTGCCCCTTTTAAATTTTGAATCAATTTGAAACCCCATGTTCATCCAAAGCCTCTTAGATTTGAAGACATGTAATACTACAAAAAGATTTGTTTGAACTTCTTTTCAATTAATAAAGATCTTTTACGATATCGAGTAGATTCAATTCTTTGAGTACTATGTACTCCAATCTATCGTCATCAATTGTTTTTTCCTTCTCAATCTTTTCACCAATCTTTGTGATTTGACTATGAGATGGAAGTGGAAGGAATTTCATATCTGACGCATTGACCTGTGTATTTCCACTTCTGATTCGAATATACATGTCAAGCAACTTAGTACCTAGAATTGCTGATAGCCCATAACACTCACTCGCCAACATTACTGAGTCTGGGCGATGAATATAATTTACATGATTCTCAATTCCAATCCTTTTGTAATTGAATTCTATTGGAATAAATGGGGCAACAGTAAATCTGCGCATTTGTTCCTTTGCACTAAAACGATGAAGCAACACATATGGTGAAACTGGCAAGAGGAGTCTTGTGCTCTGATTTGTATGTTCGATGTATTGTGGTTTGTTAATCAATCGTGGCCAGTCAATTTTCTGCTGTTTCACATTGTGCATCCAAAAAAGAGGAACAGTAACATCTTCAATGAACTCATTCCTCAAGAATTTTGTAGCTCGAAATGGAACAACCGGACCCGTAGAAACTCGAAATCCTAGTGTGGTAATTGTTTCAGGCCATCGTTCAACTTCCTCCATGACTCGTAATTCTTGTTTGGAAGTTGGTATGAAAAGTACCTTGCCATCAGATGTACGGAGTATTTGGTCAGTTTGAACACTAAGAGGTTTCAAATCAACCAAATCATCCACTCCCATACATGAAGTGATTGTTGTTTGTTTCAGTGAATTGGATAATGTAGATTGCATAATCAGAGTTTCTTGAAGGACGTCTGATGCTTTGAAGGTCCGCGTTCTTGAAGAAAAAAGGTGCAATCGGGTTGGGTGCACTCTATCAAAGAACTGACTTCGAAAAGCTTTGAAGTATAATCCTGAAGTGAAACTTCTTGGAGAAATGGAAACTAGTACTCCTGCTTCTCTCAATAGCAAAGCTCCTAGCATTAAAAACAAGAAATAGATGTTTGGTTGACCGTGTACAATACCTGATGCTGCTTTTGCTCTCGGATCCGATTTATTGAGCTTGAAATATGGTGGATTCATAATCACCCAGTCAAAACCTGTATCCTCATCTTCACAGAGTTTCCTTACTGATTCGAAGGTGTGTTGATTTTCGATTACAAAATCATCTGGCTTTATTAGAACGGATAAACTAACTCCTTTTTCCTCACACCAATTTTGTAGATATTCCATAGAGCGTTCAAGATATTTCGTAAGATTCGGGTCAAGTTCATAGAGTTCAATTTTGAGATTCTTTGTGGCACCATCTCGAACCACTTTTTCCGCTACAGCCGCAGCTAGAATTCCTGTGCCTGCACCTGGGTCTAATAATGTAACAGATTCTGACGCCTTTGGAAACAAAGATGCCATGAATTCAGCAACAGTTTGAGGCGTCATGAATTGGCCTTTATCACTTCTATCCTTTCGTTTTGATTGGTCTTCGAACTCAGACCAGAGGCAATGGGCATATGCAGTTGGAGACATGTTGTCTATTTGCATATATTACTCCTCCATCTCTTTTCATAGATAAAATGATTTTGACAACCTATTGATGTAGCGACAGAAACCTCTTCAGCAATTCCTAAGAAAACAACACAAAAGGCTTTCCAGCTAGCTAATGAAGTTTCTTTAATCTCGTTCATTCAATAATCTCCGTCATTCTGTGGATTTTCCTCTTCATTTTCGTTGACCGCTTGGCTCTGACCTATCTCAGTCAAAGTGAGTGAACTCTGACTGAAACTTCTGTGTTCCACCGTTTTCCTGCTGGTGTCGCCACCATCTGTACCTACATTGAGGAAAAGACTGTCAGGAATTCTGTCAGTTCTCATTGGGATGGAATCCCTCCTACAGACCTGGTTTCTTTCTCCTGCCTTACTGCTGAAGCATCACCTTCAGCGACAGAGAGCGCTTCCACAGTTTTTCCCACGGCTTGATCGTCATCACCCATCCTAGCATTATCACTGAAGCTGAGAAGGCTCGTCTGAGCATGGTGAACAACCGCGGACTCTCTCGGACTTGATGAGAGTCCTTTCTTCGAGAGTAAGGACTTCCCTTGAGATGTGTTCCTCCGGGTCTTGGATAGTTTGCTTCGTGCGACAGCACTAGCCCACTTACCTAGTCCTCCCACAGAATGAAGTGAGTCTGTGAGCGTAATAAGGCGTGCAGCAATGTTGATGGCTCCGTTTCTGTCCGCATTTGTCTTATGACCACAGGTTGTGCATTGAAAGTAGTTCTGCTTAGGTCTTCTACCTTTACTTCCACACTTCCAACAGATAATAGATGTCCATGCTTCCGGAACAGATTTGAATCTAGCATTTTTTCCTTCAACATTCCATCCTAATTGAGCCAATTGGTGTTTAAGACTCTCAGTGATTCTGGAAAATGCCCATGAGTTGACAAGTCGTCTGAATCGTTTGCTCCTTCCAGTGCCACGGCGCGCAGCAAATCGAATGTTCTTCAGTCTTCCAATGGCAACATAGAGTGTGTATTTTTCTGAGAGTTTTTGGATGTGGTTCAGTATCTGCCTGACAAGTACCCTGTCATACTCTCTGGACAGATCCTCGCGCTTGGTTCTCATTGACTTGAGTCTTTTCGCTAGAGCATCATGACGAATCCTATTATTCATACGAGTATGCATCTCATGAGAGAGAACTGCAACTTGGTCATCATATTTCTTGAGAAGTCGTATCTTGTCTTCTTGCTTGAAGTAGACTGTAGTTCGTACTTTCTCAGGTGTGACAAGAGAAGCACACACTGCTTTCTCTATCCCCAGGTCTATACCTAGCACCGCTGGAGGAGGGCAATTTGCTTCTACAGATATTTCTTCAAGACGAACTGCCAAGGTGACCCACCACTTACCGTGACGGTCAGTAAAAAGATGAGCTGCCTTGGCTTCTCCACGATTCATCTGATTCTCATGAAATGGTGAAACTTTCAGTGGGATGAATAATCGGTCATGCTGATTCTGACCCTTTGCTGCAGTGTCAAATGAATCCCTGAGATTCAACCACCATCTCGCAACAGATGTCTTGCTCTTGACAAGACGAAAGACCTGTGGCGCAAATGTCCACCTCGGTATTCTTCTAGAACACGAAGTATCGAGAGGTCTTGATGCCTTCCTACCTTTCTTTGCCCGAAGGGTAAGATAGCTCTCATACAAACCCACAGCTGTCTTTCGACACTCTGTAAATTCGTTTTGAGAGGTCCTAGGAAATCTGTCCTTCATATCATGCTCGACAGAAGTTCGGTTTGACTGAGCGCGAGTGGCAGTGAGGGTCATTGCATGAAGCTTGTTTTCATCAATCCTATTCTTTCTCTTACCTGAGAGAAGTTCTTTCTCGTGTGTCTGAATCACTCCAATGTATGCCCTGATGATTCTCGTGTCCCTCCCAACAATCTGCCTAAGCCTTTGCCTAGACCTTGCTGTCATGACTTCCCAATTGATAGGAATTTTGACACTGATTGTTGTTCCCTTGGACTGAGCCATCATCGACGCCTTCTAGGATATTTAAAGTCCGACCGTTTCGGTCAGAGAGTTCACTCTTCTTCTTGTTTCGAAGAAAGGTTTTGAACTCCTATCTTTGTATATACTAGGATATTTAAAGTACTAAGAGTAGATATAATGAAGTTTTAATCTATTATGGGTCTTTTATTCAGAAAATGGAGCGCTATAATTCTATTATACTGTCAGAGTGCTTTATAAGTAATGACGAATATTGTTTTATGATGAGTTCATCCCGTTCAGCCATTAGAAAACCTGGGCAGAAAATGGCTATAGCGAAGAGAACCGGTCTGGTTTCTCTTCTTGAGATGATCAAACGAGGTGAGAATCATTATCCAGGAATTTATCGGCGTTCTCTTAGAATCTGGAGAGAAGCTTGGGCAGAGAGCACTCGTAGGAAAAAGCAGGGGGATCCAGACTACTTCATTCCAATATGCAGGGTAGAAAAACATCTGCGTAAGAATCACCATAAGATGATTTTCAATACAGCAGCACTCCTTGGAAGTACAGAAACAAAACGAATCTATTCCTGGGATGAGGGAACAATTGGTCCCTTGAATGCTCTATTAAACTTGGCCGGAGCTAGGCTTAGGTTTCTTGGCATGTCGCGGTATCCATTTTCGACACCTATCAAAATGGAATACGAATATACGAAAAAAGATGGCACAGTCAAGAAAACAAAAGGGTATGGATATTCTGGCAGCACGCGAAGCACTAAGGTCATTCTTGCACATCCAACTC
>JAEORG010000189.1 GCA_016841005.1 Candidatus Thorarchaeota archaeon
ACGAAATCACCAAGCTAGGGCCAATACTGCTTTCTTCAAATAACTGAACCCTAAAGTTTTGATACGTTGTAGTTGCCATGCTCTTCCACAGTCAGGTCCGATATAGACAGAGTGTTCACATAATTCCCGAGCCTCTGTGAGATCATTTGCTACCACAAAGAACATGACAACTTTCGAAGATCCGCCTGATGCACCATTTGCTAAACTTGCAAATACCTCACACTCATACAGTTGATTTTCTTGGTCGATAATACCTCTGCTTTTCAACACCTCGGAGAATGACACTGATAATGGGTTTTGCCCTACAATTCCATTGAAAGGCTTTCCCCTCAACTTCGATGCTCGTGGGATTTGAACAACGAGATCTTGGAGAGGTTTTGGTTTCCATTTTTCTAATTCTTCATTGGCTTCATCATCATAATCTGAAAGAGCATGACCTATCTCATTAATTTGTAGGATGTTTTCCACACCTACCAGTTTCCCTGCAGTTACTCTAGCATCATCGTGTCCTTCTGACATCAGATAGAAGGTCTTTGGTATGTTGGCTTCATCAACATTCGTCTTGACCTCATATAACCACATATTTGGGAGTTCTCTTCTTCTACGAATCATTCACCACGCGTCCGAAATAGTACATTCACTTAGCCGTAGAAACCACGTTTGGTATATCTGTCTTCACTTAAATTATTACAACTGAAAATTTCACCAATTTGTAGTATATTGCCCAGTGTGAGGGAATGGGCTGAAACAGCCACCCTCGTTGGAGTAGCAAACAAACAAGACTTACCACTTGCATTGACAAATGAGAGAGTCGGTTCTATCTTAGGTATTGAAATTCAGGGACTAAACGCTCTTGATTTTGATGGGGGAACACATGATATCTTCAAGAAATGGATTGTAGATAGTCTGGGATTAGTGTGAGGAATCAATTTTCAGAATCTTCGTAACAAGATTTTCGAATGCCTTCTCTAAAATCTCATCATCGTCATTCAATCCCATCTGGATATAATCTGCATTATATCTCTCCAAATAAGACATGATCGCTTCTCTTGGGATTTGGGTGTCCAAGTCTATCTTATTCTCGATAAGAAGAAGTGGTATTTCTCTTGTTGAGATGGGTAAAAGTGATAGCCACCTGTCAATGCTCTCCAGTGTTTCTTTTCTAGTCGTATCAAAGACAAAAATCCCTGCACCTGTATTTCTACAATATGGTCTATAAATTTCAGAGAATGAAATATCTCCTACAAGCTCCCATAGGACTCTCATAAGTCGCTGGTTTTTGTATTGACATGTTTTCTGATGGAACTGGACTCCAATAGTTTCCTCTTCTTCTATGCTCCTATCTACAATTCGTGATAGTAGTGTTGTTTTGCCAACCTCACTATCTCCCAGAACGACTATTTTTGTTGAGATTGGTTCTTGCTGCTGCTGCTGAATGGGTTGATTCGTCGTTTTTAGATATGGTTCAGTTGCTTGGTATCTTGCAATATCATCAGTATCTTCCTTATTCAATCTTATAATCTTCATTTCAACAAACAACTTCAATACATATCTCAAGGGAGCTTCGCTAATACCTGTAATCTTAGATATTTCTTCAACTGTCATAGGCGTCTGGCAGGCTTCAGTAATCCATTCTTCGAGAGGCTTGTTTGTCAGCTTGTTCTTCCTCCTTGAGTATCTCGTGACAATTCCCTGAAAAGCCAATCAACGCCTTGCTCAGGAATATTCCCATCTAAGAGAATTTTCCTTGCTTCTTCCATTGCCTGATTGCATTCTTGCTTAATCGCGTCTACTATTTCATCAGTTCTCTCACTATTAGATAGCGCTCGTTCAAGCCACGCACGTAATATTAGTAGCAGAATTCCCCTGTCTATTGGCAATTCCTTCTCTGGTTCTACTTCAGGTATTGTGATTTTTACACATTCATTGATGAAATTACGTAGAAATTCAACAAGTTCTTCATTAGATTCTCTGTCATCTAAATACAAAAAATGAACAGGAACATCAGAATCAAGTATCCTATGAATTAATTCATCATCTCGGGTATCTTTTGACCTCACAATAGCGATGATGGCAAATTGCGAATAAGGTGCTTGTTTCTTTGTTATCGCAACTAGATTCTTACTTCGGAAAAGATTCTCAATTGTTGAAACATCAATGACAACTAATACACCAAGTGAGAACGCTATCATCTTTTCCCAGAGGACACTGAATCTTGACTGTCCTGACATCTCCCATAGATGTACATCTACCTGTTCTATATGACCTGCCTGCTTTACAATATCTTTAATCTCAGTGATTCTTTGCCCAGGAAAGGCCAAGATGGAGATTTTGACTGTCATAATATTTCACCTAGGACTTGTTTCTTGTTCAGGATGCTATCCGAGTCTATCCCCTTCTAACTGATATAGGTCGAACCCCTCTTCGTCCCTGCCAACAATCTTCAGAATCTTACGGACGACCATTGTTATCAAAAAGAGACTCAGCAATGATTCAATCATGTTGAACTTCCGCGAAATATCTCTGACAGTCCTTGGAGTGGAGCAATAGTCAATTATGTCCTTATAGATTTGAGTGGGATCTTTCAAATCGACTGGTCCTTTCATTCTGAACAGTATCCACTCTATGACATCTCTAGAAACTCCCTGATTTGCCAGGATTTGTGTTGCTTCTCTCTTCGCCTCCTCGAGAGTCAACCCTAGCCCAATTAAGATTGAATCAATTGATTTTTTGGTCAGATTCACATTTTCGAGTAATTCAACAAGGCCTCTCTGAATTTCCGATTTCTGCATTGTAGAGATCCAATAGTCTCCTGTTATTATCGAATCTGGTGAAAACGCATCCAGTATTTCTCTTGCTTCCTGTGGGCTCATATCTTCTTTATTGCTGAAACTGTCCATGACTGAGGCTATGATATCATCTGAAACTCCTTCACGTCTGAGGAAAACTTCAACCACTCTTGATGATATTACCGACCTGATTGTCTTATAACGAAGAATGCCAAGACCGTCATTCTCTCTGCTAATCATCCTTTCGTTTTCTCCCCTCTCTGAGAGTTTGGTAAGGAAGACCATAGCAATATTTTCAGAAATATAGAATTGTTTGGCTATCTCATCAAGTGTTCTCGAAGTAGTGCAAAACTCCAGTATTTCTTTTGTAATCCCCCCGTACCTCAATATTGCTACCTTCAATAATCAGACTCTATTCCTGTTAGAACACTGAACTAGGCTATAGGTCTTTTCTGAAGATAAGTTGTAATCAAAGTTGACAGCCTTTTCCATCTAATGTTATTAGGTTTCTCGAGATAACCAATTTTCTCTAAGTTTCAATTCAATCAGCTATCCTTCAACAGCCCGTTTCCAAGGTGAATCATGAAACTGAGAGAAATGCGGATAATATGGGAGTACTCTGTCAACGATGTAGTAGATGAATTCTTTCATTGATTTGGACATATTGACTCCCAATTGGACACGACTCTTATTCTGAGTTACAGTCAAATGAAGACCTAGCTCTTTTATTGAATCAGAAATTACTTCAAACTGCTCTGCAGTAGGTATTAGACGGCAGTGATTTGCTTGAAGAATTTTATATCCGTACGAAGTAATCCATAAAGGTTGAAGATCGACACATCCGTCATCTTGGAGAAACAGAACAGTACTCTCAATCTCCATCCGTTTCCTGTCCAGAATAGATGGTATCAAGACAGAAAAATCGGTCTCTTTCATTTTGTCCAGTTGTAGAAATATAGTAGGACCTGAATTTTTGATTTGCTCTTCTAGATCTATAAATATTCTATCTCTGATATATTGTTTCAGAGTATCGAACGAGCCACTAGTTGGAACCGAACAAAAATAATCCAATAGATTTCCATCAAATCCTGTCAAATAATAAAGTTCGAGTTCTTCAAGAATCGCCCGTTGATACCAATACCTTTTCTCCTCAGGCATCCCGTAACACGCAGTCTTGATTCTATCAACAAATTCATGAATCCCTATCTCATCAACGAGTTCTCTGTACTCAGAAGATCCAAGGCACTCAAGAATCCGGTTGATAATTCCAAGAAATGACTTAGGTACATCTCGCATACAGAGCTCAGTGACTTCTTGAACTTCTAATAAATCGAAATTATACCAACCACTACGAAGACGATTAAGATAGCCATTGAGGAACTGTTTATTTGCCGTAGACAATGGATGAATTACTATGTCGTCTCTCAAAGGGCTTACTTCAATATAGTGTTCATTATAAAAGAGGTGCTCAGATATTGTCTGTCTAATCTCATATACTACATTGCATTCACGCTCCAGAGGAAGAATTATCATGGGATCTCTGGTCACACAAGTTTGGATTCCTCTTATCATAAACACCTCATTGAATTTTAAGGGAATCATCTCAATCCAGTTGTGATTACTATTATACACTGCTAAGGCTCTCTCTTGAACCACTGTTGAAGCAATAACAAATGCCCAATCGAAGCGATGATGATTTGGGAGAATGACTATATCATCTGATAAATCAAAAAGAAGTGGCATCGATTGAAACTTGGGATAGACATCATAAAAGAACTCCAAATGAATCAAGTCAATCTCTTGCACTTCATTGAGGTTCTGAATAACAGATTTCAGGTGATTCGGATTTTCTTTCTTCTGGTATAAGAACAACTCATAATATTGTCCATCGTTCATAGCATGTAGTATATTTGCGTTCTCTTGGTCGAGGATGTTGTGGAGTCTTTCATACTCGAATTCTTTCTTTCCTCGTAATCGTAGAGCATAGACACCTGACCTTGGGATGCCCAGAATAATTCGCTTTTCCTTTACAAAATCCCAGAAGACGAGTCCCTGCTGAGAATCTAAAAGATTCGTGAAACTTCTAGGGACGGAAAACGACCACTCCTTGGAAGAATTGAGGACGATGGCTTTAGTTATTCTTTCAACGTTCTCAGGTTTCGACATGAATCCGAAACATCCCCAAATCAGCGAGTGGGTCTTTTGATAAGAAACTTACTCCTATCATACGAGAACCTGTGGTGGTGAAAAACTCAGCACCAACTTCTCTCTAGACTATTTTAGAGGAACGTAAGCACTGCTCTTCGTTGCTCCGATACCCGGATTTCCGTGTGAAACTCGCTTCATGGTGTTTGAGAACTCTATCTATCTCCTATCCTTACTGTTAGTGAAAATGCAAGACTTCCTGATGTGACATTCCAATTCTCATCAAGAAGACGCATTGCCCACACTTGAA
>JAEORG010000190.1 GCA_016841005.1 Candidatus Thorarchaeota archaeon
TTAAGGTCCCCAAGTCTCTCCGCCTTTCATCTTCATGAAGTTGAGTGTCATATTGAACTAACATGATCCCCATCACAATTGTTGGAATCGAGAATGATATAGCTATCACTGTCATTGTTGATGACCATGAATTATAACCATATACTACACCCAATATCTCAAAATCAGAAACAGATGCCAAAGGCAAAATTCTCTGTTCTACTTTCTTCTTAACTTCAGACAATGATGCTTCAACATAACTCGGATTACTACCTGTAATAAAACCAGAATCAAAAACTGTCCATACACGATCGAATATTCCATCCGAGTTTCTATGACCAATTTGGTCAAAGCTTTGGTGCAACCCCTCCCTTGTTGTGATAATCCCCAACTTGGACGAAGGATTATCAATATCTGGAATCTTTGAGTAAATAGTTGATCGAAAAGAACCAGCTACTGTGAATGTCTTATTGACTCGAAATGTTTCGTAACCTTCTCCATGATAATACACACTGACTGTATAATTATCTCCTATTGTCAATTGATTATAGTGGAATAGATTTTCTTCGATAAAACAAGAGTTGTCAAGCAGTTGAGCTCCGTTTGAATTCACCCAAATCGAATCTTTAAAAGTTGTAAAGAATGTTGGGTCAACCCCAAGATGAACATAACCTCTGAAATTCTCCTTTGCAACATACGGGTCAAATCCTTCTATGACAGCAGTAATTTCAGCAGAAGTGACTATTGATTGCTCCAAGACTACATTACGTATCGTGTCAAGTGTCAAATCAGAGCTTGAGTAGAAATCTGGATTACACCGAATTTCCATATCTATGGGAATGAATTCAGTCATCTCTTGTAGTACTTCAGTACTTGTGCTATCCATATAGAACAAGAGACCTCCTATAACCCCGGATGCAAGGGAAAAAATTACAAGAGTTACAAGAACGTGGGAACTTCTAGTCGTGAGACGAGACGCGAGAAACATTATACCTCCTCCACATAAGGTCCTGCTTCCGTCCAAGTGTAATTGAGAGTCTCACTCAGACTGATTTTAGCTCCTAGAATTGCAACAACAATAATGAAGACCAATACACAAATCATGAAGAATGCAAGTATATTCAACATCAGTGCCCATGGAAACATCATTGTGACTGGTGAAGGATAGATATACGAAACTCCTCCATATACCCTAACAGATGAGAGAAGAGTATTGATGGCAAGAACTGGCGTGAACAAAAGGAGGAGAATGATGCTCATTATATAGAGAACAATCAGCTCCACAACTTGAGTTCGAATTATTACCGATTGCTCTGCGCCTAATGACCTAAGTAAAGCAATTTCTCTTCTTCTCTCATTCAGACCTTCTGTGCTATATACAGCGAATGTCCCGAAAATAGTGACTACACTTAGTATAGTAAATAGTGAATCTGCTGAACGATCCAGTCTGTAGCTTTCTTGAGCAATATATCTATCCACTTCTAAGGAGGCTGCTACCCATTCATCGTTCTTGATTACTGAATATCCCCCTGATCCTAGAAGTTGGTCAACAAGTTGAGAACTATTCGTAGTTTCTCCGACCCGGACACAATATACATAATCTATATCGGGTATAGTGGTGAACACACTCTGAAGATACTCAAAATTTACCCAGATTTTGCTTGCACCTACTGAGTAAGTCCATTCGAAACCAGGGAATGGATTATATCCACTTGAAAATGTCAACGTATCAGGTATTGCATCCACAACACCCACTATACTGAATTCTAAAGTTTCAAGAGATGTTCGATTTTGCCAAAATGCACGTAGAATCCCTCCTACAGATAAACCATAACTGAGGGCGATATCTTGTGTTACTACTGCACCAGATTGGGTCACTTGTAGTTGAGTCAGATACTGTGATAAAACGGATTCATTCAAGGGATTCCCCACTGAGTCATATCCAACCTTTGAGTATTCTTCTGGATTGATGGATACAAAATCGTAGATACCCTCCGCACCGGATGATAATGAGAGAGGCACCACTGATAATAAGGAGCCGTGAGCAGATGTGTCCAAAGTAGTCACATTGTCCATGAATTCTTCCCAGGTTTCAGATTTACTTGAATCCAGCTGAAATGCAATATCCCCACCAATAGCAAAGCGTGTTTGGTTCAGTCGTGTATACGGCAATGTTGCATCGTTGATAGCATAATTCCAGCTTAGACTCATTGCTAGAACTAGGACTACAATCAAGACAAATGAAGAAGAAGTTTCTTTTCCCAATCTCCGTATTCCAACAGCTGATGGGATTTTACCAAATAATGCACCGAACAACCTGGATAGATGTGGTGTTATTCGTCTAAGACCCTTAAGGACAACACTCGTCAAGGAGAAGAAAATTGCAAATGGAAGAACGGAGATAAATGCGGAGAAGAACGCATTAGCGGCGACAGATGTTCCACCTAGATTTAGGGTGGCCAGTAAGAGTATGCTAAAGAGTAATACGACAACATCTCCGCTAATGAAACTAAAAGTTCTCGTTACTCTTGCAAGTCTACTAGTTTTGATAGTCGTAACTTCCTCGATTGCCTTCTTGTTTTGATGAGAGAGGAAGAATACTACTGGTGCCCCTGCTCCAATTATTATTGAATAAATAATAGCTTCTAAACTGATTAACAGTGGTTTTGACATAATCTGTGCAAAATCAAACTGGAAGAAACCTGTGGCAGACATTCCAATTCTACTAATCAACACACCTGTTATCAACCCGAATGGAAGAATGAGTAGTGCGGTGGAAATCACCTCAACACTAGTCAATACTTTTACTCGTCTTTTTGATGCTCCACGAGCTATCAGCATGTTATTCTCGAACTCTCTTTCATTCACGATATGTCGCACTGCCAGGTACATACCAGATAATCCGAGTAGTATCAAACCTCCAGCTCTGAATACCTGTGTATATCGAAGATTTGAAAGGTATTCATCGTAATCTTGAATCCCAATTGCTATAGGATTAAAGACCGTGTATCGTGATTCTCCTGTATACATGTATGTTCCATCGAGTTTCCGAATATTTTCAGCAATGGTTCTTAGATACATAAGTGACTCAGCAGGACTGTATGCGGACAATTTACTTCTATCAATATCCACATAGACCATACTAAACCAATAATCTGTAAACATGGATGAGTCAACGACAATGTCACCTTTGATATACATCCAATTGGGATCTCTATTGTTCTCAGTATGTTTGTATATACCAACTACAACTGCAGGTGTTTTTGATTCAGTAAAATCTGTAGAGTAGTTTAGATCATCTCCTACAAACGTCTTGAGAAGGTCTGCTCCTTTTAGGGAAACTGCCACCTCTCCATTATTTTCAGGGAATCTTCCCTCAACTAGTGAAAGAATAGTCGGAAATTCTTCAACGAATTCGCTATTGTATGCTACTCCTTCTAATCCTGTATTCCAATTGAGAAGTTTGAAGTATGATTCAACATTGAAAAATTGCCCTTTTATGGAAGCTACTTTCGTGATTCCATCTATCTCTCTCATCCTTGATATATCCGAATCAATACCTCTACCAGTAACTATCATAGCTGCTGGTCCAACATCAAGCTCATCCTCCCATTTGATGAGAGAAAAAGAATCAACAAAGACAAGAGTCCCCATTATAATAGTAGTAGTAAGCATGAAACAGAATGCCGTGATTACTCTTCTGCGTCTTTTTTGCCCTCCAGGATACACAGAAAGAACCACGATGCAACCATCCTTTGAAACTTTATTTCATTGCTCGTTTGTCTCTCTTGAGTCTTTCTCCTTAATTAATTGCGCCTGTTGAACTCGAAGAAGACGATAGGAATAGATGAGACCAATAAAACCAACTAAAGATATGACCAACCAAATGGGGCTCGACCATGGATGTGCTAGAATTAGAGTCAATATGTAGGCATTCAGAAAGAAGAAGAAGATTCCAAATGTCACAATCACATAGTAGTATGATGAAGGCATTTTTAACGCACTCATTCTGAACACCACATTATTTGACGTTAAGCCTCAATATAGAGCTTATCCATCTTTCTAAATTGATATATCTTATAACCAAGTTTGATGTAATTGAGTTGTGGAAAAAATGGAGGATCGTAGTATTTCTGCTGGTGATTTTGACACTAAGATGAAATCAGATAGAAGTGATTATTCGAGGTATTTTGTACATGGATTAATCCTTTCTCTATGTATGCCTTTTCTCATATCTTATCAGTCATTCCTCTCAAATATGATGAAGACCGGATTTGATTATATAACAATATACTCGCTTTATCCTCCAGCGAGTGCTCCTGCTCCGTTTATCTCAGGAATATTTCTAATAGACTTATCAGCTATAGGTCTATTCCTCCTTATCTGGGCTTTTGGATATTTCAACCTATATCTTAACGACCGAATTTGGAAGACGAAACAAGTCAAAACTTGGGAACGACAGGTTAGCATTGGTGCGCTCCTCTTTGTCTGCCTTTTATCCTATCATGTCCTGTCCTTCTTCTTTTACTTCTTAGAAGATATTGGATTAATACTCTTTGCTGTTTTCCAATTACTTGTATTTCCCCTGATAGATGGAGTAATCGGAAGAAATGTCACAACACTTGAATTTGATTAGTTTGAGGCTTTGTCATTATCGTTCTGAAATTCTTCTGCGTTCAGCGGGCTGATCAACAGACCTTCCGAAGTTGCTTTCAGAACC
Organism: Candidatus Thorarchaeota archaeon; assembly: GCA_016841005.1. The sequence continues at coordinate 4,700 of JAEORG010000190.1, forward strand.
ACTCGTTTTCCTAATCCAGCAAGTCTTCGAATTGTTTCAGGAATTACCATACGACCTTTTGCATCAATCTCCGTAATATCACCATAGAGGGTGTGTTTCTGACCCTCGATCAGACCATCTCTTATTCTCAGAACTCTATCTGCATACGCTGCAACTCGTGGATTGTGAGTAACGTTCACAATTGTCGTATCGAATTCCTTGTTCATCGACCTTAACGTTTCCATCACCATCTGAGCTGTTTCTGTATCAAGCTCTCCTGTTACCTCATCAGCAAGAATTAACTCTGGCTTATTCGCCAGAGCCACACAGATTGCAACTCGCTGATTTTCTCCACCACTTAGCTGATGTGGTTTATGATTAACTCGGGCTGCAAGGCCAACAGTTTCTAGAAGCATCTTTGCACGGTTATCGGAAGCCGCCTTTGGTGCACCAGCAAGCCTCATAGGGAGAACGACATTCTTCATTGCTGTTAATCCTGGAACAAGATTTCCAGTTTGCCAAACAAATCCAACTTTTTGTCTTCTATAGAGCATTGACCTCTTGTCATCGAGGAGTGTAACGCTATGGCCATCGTAGAGTATTGTTCCAGCTGTCGGTTTATCAAGTGCCCCTAGCATCTTCAATAAGGTAGACTTTCCTGATCCTGAAGGACCGATGATTGATAGGAATTCTCCTATACCAACTTCAAAGTCCAATCCTCGTAATGCGATAACCTCTTTCATCCCTCTTTTGTAGACCTTCATGAGGTCTCGAACAACTATCTTGTTTTCCTGTGCTAAACTCTCAAGACTCTCTGTCATCTTTTTCACTCCACGTATTGGATTTGTTCCGCTATGTTCTTCTTCAATGTTCTTGATGTCACATAAAGTGTTGCTATAAGAGCAGATGCCACACTACATCCCAGAATGATTCCTAGAATATCAGGGGGCACTGCCATATTGACCGGAAGACGCATCCACAACCCTATTGTGCTTGTACCAAAGTATACCAATGGCATGTTGATAGCGAAATATGCAAGGATTAGGCCAATAAAAGCACCAATTCCTGCTGCTACTAATAGACCTAATGATGTGTCAATTAGTACTGAACTCAGTATTGATTGATTTTCAGTTCCTAGGGCACGTAGAACAGAGAACTGTTTTCTGAGTCTACGTACTCTCATTGTAGCTACAATCACCATTCCGATTGACAGGTAGACTATGGAAAATACAACATTCAGTGTATATACTCCGTAAATTGTTTGACCTGCCTTTGAATCGAGTATTTCCTCGATTTGAGGATATGGTGACTCGATTTTGTCGAAACTACTCGGAGCAATACCATAGAGTTCCCTCATAACTTGTGTATAGTTTGCTCCATTTGTGGTTTTGACAAAAAACTTGTTGACTTTTGTCGTATTCAAACAACGATGGGCATAATCTATGTCAACGACTATGAAATTGTTCGCATCCGGCTCACCTGTGAGGTAAGTGCTTCCATACGAATCACTACTTGCTAATACATCTGCAATTGTCACTGTCGTTTCATTGACCCAACTAGAACCATGTATAGCTAGATTGACTTGATCTGCATATACTGGAGTTTGTATGAATCCACTATCAACATAATGATCTATTGGCCTAAAGGACGACAGGACAAAACTTTCGTTTGCACTCATCGCTGCAATCGCAGCTGCTGGTGTGGTATGCAGTGTGAAATATGGAAGCCAGAATGCTGATTCCAGCCACGCTTGCGGGTCTACTGCATAGATCCTTATCGATTCATTTACCCATATCCTTCTGTTCCAATCTGATGTATAATATGAAACACTGCCATAGAATGAATAGACCGGACACACCTTATCCACACCTTCAACAGAAGTAAGATTCTCAATGAGGTCTAATGTCACGTTATCTAGCGAGTTGTCGACAGTTATTGCAACGTCTGCTCCTGTGTAGAATTTGAATACTGAGATTGTGTGATTCAATCCCGTTGTTGCTGAGGTTGCTGCAAAGACTCCTGCAGTAAAGACCATTGCAATAAACACAACTCCCATTGCTTCACTCTTCTTGTACATCAGTACTGTTCGGGCCATTACTTGAGCTCCAACTCTAA
>JAEORG010000014.1 GCA_016841005.1 Candidatus Thorarchaeota archaeon
AATAGTTCATCTAACTGTCTGATTACAATGAATAATGTGTCATATAATGCTGGCGTAGGCATCTGTTTGGATTATACTGCACGCCTAAACAATATCTATGAGAATACGTTTGCGAATAACTCTCCAAATGCTCTTTGTGAGGGGACTTCGAACCATTGGGATAACCAAATTGATACAGGGAATCGTTGGTCGGACTATTCTGGTGAAGGTCCCTACATCATCGATGAAGATGATCAAGACAACTTCCCAATTGTCGACAGAATCATTCCAGCGACATACACAGGCATTGACTCGGAATTTCCTCTCCTTCTCATTGGAACAGGGGTTGTCGTGGGTATTGTAGTTCTAGTCATATTCATCATTGACCGGCGCAAAATCATAATCGTAGATTAGATGAATCGATTTTCTGAATCAGGACGTATAACTTGAGATGCTGATCCATCATATTGGTCAACAACAATTCCTCGAACAATAACAACTGGCACACCTTCATCTGCTTGCCCCATTGTTAGTTCCGCAGCTGCTGCTATTTCGTCTGCTAAACATACAAGTGAACCTTTGAGTTGGTATCCGTAGAGATCTCTTCTTCCCTCATTCTTTTGAAATGGAGACATGCCAGCTATGCCAATTGCGAGATTTACTGCCCCTTTCCTCCACGGTCTTCCTTGAGTATCTGTAATGATAACTGGAATATTATATCCTACTTCCAAGGACAATGCTTCACTGATACTTTTAGCAGATTTGTCTGGATCATTTGGGATGGCAATGAGTGTATCTAGAGGAGCATTGCTTTCGTCGACACCTGAAAAATCTGTAATTATCCCGTGCTTTGTGGCTGTGATTAATACTGGTTCTTCTCTCAGAATTTTCTCTGCTTCCCGGAGAGCTATTTCCACTCTTTTGGAAAAATGACCAGTTCTCTCAGCAATCTCTTTTGCTTTGTCTGAAACATTCACGTCATCTAAACGGTATACCTTACCTTCCGCGATAGATACGATAGAATGTGTCACTACAATGATATCTCCTTTTTCTAGGCTAATACCATTCCTATGAATCGTGGACACAACAAGATTTGGTATATCATCTCCAACTTGAACTATAGGAAAACCTTCTAGCGGAATTAGATCAATTCGTTTACTCATCATCACCAGTTGACTCTAGCTCCTCTGCTGATATTTCTTCGTAGGCTTCCCTTTCAGTCTCTCCATACTTGCCAAAGCGAGCCTGAATTGCTAGATTTTCTGGAACGATGACGAAGATGAAGATTCCAATCATTATGTTGATTATTGCCTGAAGGATATTTGGAATAACAAAGGTGGCTGAGACGGGAATCGCTCCTTCCAACGGTAATCCATACAACCATTGAATCAAGAAGATATTCGTAAAATACATACCAATTGCTCTGAAAGCAACACCAAATACTAGGTATATTGGTACTGCTATCTTCCATTCATATTGTCTATTCCGCAGTAATAATTTTGCCACTATCAATCCAAGTAGTGTGTAGAATTCAGCAAACACCTTGAAGACTGAACCAATGGGATTGCGATAGGCAATAGCTATCCACATGATTGGTAACAAAATGAGAGAGAACGCTATCCCAAATGCCAGAAATACAATTGTGATGGGAATTCCAGTTGGATCTAAGGTAAATCCACCGAAAAGGGGAATGTCTGTGAGAAACGGAATCGGAAAAATCTCAAGTGCTAATACCATTGCCGCAAATATGGATAGAATAGCTATACTTCTTGAATCAGTCCGCAGCTTCATTCTCCTTGGAGTCTCCTTTTCTTCTCGAGCGTGTGCTGATGATTACTTTCGCGCAGTGCATATCGAGGATAAAAGGTGATTGCATGAGCTGTGAAAGAATACCGAATAAGAAAAAGGACGTAATCCCCGAGTCATCGATCGGGGATTCTAAAGTTCTCTAATGCTTATGATGCATATTTGTTGCATGTATTTTCATTTCTTCCTGGGATTTGAAGGTCTTGCCGCACATTTTGCATTCGAATTGATTTGATTTCGTTTTCACTGTAATCAAGTTAACAATTGTTTATTATTGTTATTAACTTTTCTGCAATTCCTAATAATTTCAAAATTACTATTTAGAGGGCTATAATACGTTCGATTTTTCGAATAACTAGATTCTGTTCAAACGAAATGAGTTCATAACACTATGAGGTTAGTAATTCTATGAGGTGAGGATGTGCCATGAAGCACGTCACTACGAAGATGGTACTAGGGTTAGCAGTTTCGATGATATTTCTCTTCGGAGCTCTTGCCGCCCCAGTATCCGCACTTCAGACTAATATTAAAATTGAAACATATAATCAAGGCTACGCATCAGGTGCAAATAATCACACCTACATGTATGTAGAGCCTAATCCTCTAAACTTTGTATCAAGAAGTTTTATGCACTTGAATGAAGGTTTAGATTACACAACCTACAGGTATGATTCAACTGGATGGGCATCTCCCGACTCTACTTTTCCAGCAGACTCGAATGTCCCATTCAATTGGCTGTCATTCTCTGGTTGGAGTACTGGTCCATTCGCTAATCCAACAAATCTACCGGAATTTTTCGACTTCACAGCATCTGATGGAAGCGAATTTGGTGTAAATACAACCTTAGAAACTCGAACCTATTCACTTTTCTTTGGTCAACATACCGCTGTACCAGTTGACGCTGGATACGCATATTTTGGTACACTAGGTATTGGTGGAGAAGAGTTTGTCCATCTGACTGTTGCTAGTAATCAAGATGATGTCACATGGACTGTCACAGTACTTGATCCTGAGGGCCGATTCAT
>JAEORG010000191.1 GCA_016841005.1 Candidatus Thorarchaeota archaeon
AAATCCAGACTTAGATTGTTATACCTCTAATGAAACAATATCAGAAATGTGTAAGTCAAATCTTGCAACTAATACCTACATAATCAGCGAACCCATCCAAATATCAAATGATTCCTCGTTCAATCTTCTAGGCTTCTCAGGAAGCGGTACCGAATCAGATCCATACATCATTGAGAATTATGAGATAGAAATAAACGAAACTTCAGGACCGTATTATGGTATAGAAATAGCTGGAACACAAAAGCATTTCATCATCAGAAATTGTTACATTCGAGGAGATAACACCAGTTCATCCGGTTACGGCTATGGTATCTATATGAATGATTTATCCAACGGTCAGATTATTTCTAATCATCTTCAGCAAATTCAAACATTACTCAAGATTGAGGGGAATACATCTAATCTGACTATCAAAGATAATTATTTTGATGGAGAGGCAGATTCAATCTATAGAGGATTGCTAATCAGTGGCACTAATGAAAATATCCGGGTCCAGAATAACACTTTCTACAAGATTGATGAAGCTATTTCCATCTTTACCGATGGGATTTCTATATTCAAAAACAATATTGTTAGTTCTGAACAGGGAATCATCCTAAATTCATGTGCAGAGAACATCGTGTCGGAGAACACGATCAAGATGGGGATGGTGGGTCTTCATCTGGATGATTCTGATAATAATTTGATTTCGTGGAACCTTGTAATAGGAAACTCAATTGGTGGGATAATTGAGGATGGCAGCGACAACAATTTCCTGACTAACAATTCTTTTGCAACACTTCAACAAGATGATGATAGCTATATTCAAGGGTACGGACTCAGAATCAGACAAACAAGCACGAATAACGATATCATTTGGAACGACTTCATTGAAAATACGATACAAATCAGAAATGACGTGGCTGGTAATTTCTTTGATTACAATTACTATTCCGATTACGTGGGGACAGATGCCGATGGTAATCACATTGGAGATACTCCCTATGATGTTTCTGGAGATACTTCAGAAAATGACGAACACCCCAGATTGTATCTTTTAGGTGAAGAACCAAGCCCTTCGACTAACCAAGTTGATTCAATGTCTATTCTAATACTGATAGGATTTGTAGGAATTTCAGCTATGGTCGTCATTACCTTATTCCGTAGAGTTCGCTAGAAGAGATGCTTCAGAGAGCCGTACCTCGCAATGTAAATCTCAGCCGATACGCGGAGTAGGCTAGACAACCTCGCAAGTTCCCGCCCGCACTTTCCATTCATTCTATCAATGTATCTCATAGCTGATTGAATCCAGTAAGTGCTACGCTTTGAACTAATTTCTGAGGTGTGGAAATAAGGCACCAGTTCTTTTCATGTATTCGATATATTCATCCCCAAATTTCCCTATTAGCATCTTTTCTTCTTGTGGGACACGAATAATTACATAGAAAATCCATAGCATCCAAGATAGGGTGAATAGGAGATTTGCTGAAACAAGAATCCAAGATAGGAACCAGACCGTATGAATTGAGTATATGGGGTGTCTGACCCGGCTGTATGGTCCAGAGGTGATGAGCTTATGATCTTCTTGAATTGTAAGCGTCTTTGAGAAGGACTCGCCCAAGGTTCTATGAATCCAAGCAATGAAAGGTAAGCAACAAATTCCAATTACGGCACCAAGCCATCTAAGTGAACTAAATAGTAGTATTTGCAACCAAGTGAAGCTAAATGAGTGGAAGACATAGATTATGAATCCTACAAGAAGAATAAGTCCAAACAACGAGAGCAGCGTGATACTCAAAGGAGTTTCGTATTCTAATACTTGCTTTTTTAGATCGGGTATGGATTTCCTGAAATCTGGGGATTTCCGTTCATAGAATCCACGTATGGAAAATCCGACGATAAAAATAATCAAGAACAAGAATTGAAACAGACTTTCTTCATTTATAATTTGCATTCTCTCCTCAACCACTTCCCTGTCCCTTCTTCCTCCTTTGAATATTTCCAAGGGAGTAATCATCATTGATTGCAGCTATGCGCAGAAACTCGGGTTGGGCTGGACGATGGCGCAAGGGTCGCCCAACCGTTCCTTTTCAATTGCGAAGCAAAGAGAGCATTATTTTCTTCTTTTCATGATAAACAACGCAACTGATACAACACATACAATCCCTATTCCTACAATACCGATGATGAGAAATGGATTCAAAGTTCTCACAGATAATGCGGGATCAATTAAATGGATTGCATCCCACATCTGAATGACTGCTTGAAGTGACTTATTGTAGTTCAGTAAGTCAGTCGTATCTGAATAGAATGCGACACTGTCAGCATAGAGGTCAGACGCCAGAGCCAGATTTGCAGCTATGTCACTAGGTACTTCTCCATACTGTCGTATTGCATTCTCAGAGATGATACTCATGTTCTCAATAGCATCTTTCCAATATCTTGGAATAGCTTCACGCTGCAGTGTGTCAACATCCATGACAGATATTGTTGGGGCAAAGTGTGCGTAGCTGATCTGACTATAGGACATATCCCAGAGCCAATTTAGGTAGATCCCTCTGGCTGCATCAGGATGGTCATAGTTGTTCCAAGAGAATCCATCATGTGGATGATTCAACCCCAACGCATGACCAATTTCATGCATCACACAACAAGTGTAGCCTAGAGAAAATTCAGAATCTAAAGTAACAGTAGCATCCACAGTTATTGCATTACTTCCCTCATTTTCTAGGACTAGGTGATATCGCCCATAAATACTGATTTCAGCGCTGGCAGATTTTTCTTCAGTTGATTCAGATACGTTTTGTAGAGTGAAATTGAAAAAGTCATTGAAAGGAAGACCATCTCTATATTGGGCGTAACCATAGTCATCAAGAAGATAAGCACTTACGGTCCCATCAACTTCTTCTATAGTCAGCTCTAATTGTATTATTTGTCCGACCTCATTACTGACATTGAAGCAGCTTCCTGCTGCAATCTCGAGTCCATTGAGAGGCATGGTGAGCTTATTCTCAGAGTCAGGGTTAACTGCAGCCTCAGTTCTTACAGCATAAATGTAACCAAATTTACCATAAACTGGCCGGGCAGTGCCACTCCAATCCGGACTAAATGTCCAATCAGATGGAGTCATCAGGAGGAGTATGGGTAAAATAAGAACTCGTCTTGAACTCTCATTGAACAGATCGTTATACATAGAGTCCCAATGATTCATCAACTCCCTTGGATCATACACATTTGTATCCCCAATACGACTTGCCTCAAGTGCTGCAACAAATTCTGCATTTTCTTTCCAATTTAACTCAGAAACAGAATAAGTCCAATCAACGTGAGGAATGACGCGTAAGTATTGCGATGCGATATAATCCAAATCGAGTCGCTCTTCGAAATTATATTCTGATTCTGCTAAATCAACAAGCAGTACTTCCATTTTTACTTCATCATAGGCATATCCAGCAAGAAAGTCAGTTGAGGGGATAAATCTAGTTTCCGTGGCCAGCACGATGTATTTCACGAGGTCTTCTGTCAATTGAGCATTTGATGACTCATCATATTCACTAATGTGTCGAACTTCTTCAACTCCTCCAGTGGGGTCATCTTTCGTACTATGATAAACAGTAGGACCAGCAGACAAATCTAACCATAACAGTCGAGAGTCTTTGCCACCGCCAGCAATCTGGTATGTTGACGACCAAGGAACTGGATTTAGTGTCCAACCCTCGAGCTCAGCATCCAGTTCATTATAGCTAGAATTGTAAAAGTATGGAAGATGTTGTTCTGGATTAGATGTATAGGTGTCTATGATTACAAGAGTTGGAGTTGAATCCATTACCAAATATTCTTCCAAATAATCCTCGACTACACTTGAATGAATGTATCTCGCCATTGGATATTCAGGTTGAAGGAAGAATGGAGATCGGTATTCCTTTGTATTCGCATCTAGAAATTCCTTATACCCTAAAATATCAACTTGATTACTAAATCGAAAATTGTATGATAGTGAGAAGTTCATATCATAATGTGGTATAATTCCATCGAACATTCCATCAACTGGAGCATACCAACTGGGCAAAGCTTGGAGTAATTTATTTTGATTTATTCTCGTTTCATCAATTCCAAGAAAGATGATATCAATCTGATAATCAAATGGCTCCGGAAAAGATGGGGTACTAAATGAATCGTTATCTTGCGAACTGATAAACGGAGAGGTAACTGAGTTCAGTCCCGTTGCTAGAGCACTATAACTTATTCCACTTAGATTGAATGAGATAAGAATCAGGGTGGCTATGAATAGCCTCGATTTGCGACTCTTCATCTTTAGTACACTTCGTAATGTTGTTTAATCTTGGACAACAGTAGTGTACTCTCTAGCCTACCCGATAATCTCCGAACTATGGCTGTTTTCCATCTATATAAGTAGTCTATTCAACGTAATTATGCAACTGTATCAAGTGGGTTATGAATATCGATATTCTAATCGGTATTGATTGCCCGTTTGATTTTTTCATTTTACTTTCACTGGGACGAGAGGTGTGATAACATAGCTTACGATGTCCAAGAAGACATCAAGCATCTTCTGTAATGCTTCCACAGAATCAGTCTCAACGATAGCTATCGCTCGTGACGATGCCACGTAATTATGAATTGCAAATATTGTTTTTACTTCGTCAGGTTGATTATATTCCTCCCTCAGCAGTTTAAGTAAAGTTTTGCGATCCTGAGGTCTGGTTTCCCATTCTATTAGAAATTTCAATCCCCTTACACCTTCGAGTTATTCAATAATACAATCTACTTATTTTGAACATATGAATCGTTGGGTATGGATGGACAATCACTCTACATGGATTTTGTCATTTTGCTTATCGTTCAACATGGATAACCCTAAGAGATAGAAAGTCTTCATGGCGTCTTTGTCGGCCCGCTATCCCTATCTCGATTGCAGGAGGATTTGCATCTTCAAATTCATCTGGACTGAGATAACTACCAATATCAGGATGAGAGTACAAAACAACCCATCCAGGAACCGGACCTGCTGATTTCACATCGAAGTCGCCTAAAGGGGTCCCTGCTACCACGGGACCGTGTTCTCTTATAACCTCGAGCGCATGTTCTTCTGGGTCTTTATTCTCTTCTTGGCAGAGAACTATGGTACCGTATTTGAAAAGAACCCACTTCTGAATGAATTCTGGAAGTATTTGCTTCCAAATCGCATTGAGTGCTTTAATATCCTCTACAGGCTCGATCAATATTTTCTCCCAGTCCGTTGAAAGAGTAGAATGAAATGAACTTATCGTACCAAGACTTTCGAAAAATCGACTTACTTCATATGAAAGAACCTTATTAGATGGAGATTGAGAGAACTGATAACGTTCTGGAGTGGTTAGGATTTGAAGCGCGCATTGGTTGTTTTGCTATTATTAGTTCCAGTCATAGGTATGCTACCTATGATTGAAATTGAGAGAGAATCAATTATTGAAACGTATATTGATGAGCGATTACCAATAATTATGGATAACGAGGAGAAGAGTGGTGTATCAATAAGATTTGAGAGAGAACTTGACACGTCAGACATTCAGTACTATGAGTCATTAGGAGTGTCTTTCGGTGCTTCGCCGCAACATATTGGCTCAATATATGTTGCAGAGGCATCTGCAACTGTACTTGAGTATCTCAGATTGGATCCAAACTTCATATCTTATGAACCGCTTCGGCATCCAAAGAATATGCATCAACCAAGAAATGTGTCAGTGATGGGAACTGAAACATATTCAGATATTGCATGGCAGATGCAGGATTACTATGGGACAAATCTGACTGGGGATGGTCTGCTGATTGCAGATCTGGATACCGGAGTACAGTGGAGACATCCGGATTTCTTCTTTGCGGATGGTGGGACATTCTCCTGGTTCGATACTGTCACTGGACCACCGTATCTATTCGTAAATGGAACCGATGGTATAGACTTGAATACCGATTTTTCAATAACCGCCAATGAAACACTCTACACAATCGATACCAACAATAATGGAAACTATGAGGTAGACATTGATTGGATTTGGCTAGATAATGGAACAAACACTGGCGTAATAGATGATGGTGATACATTCTTTGTAGTCAATGATGCAAATAATGATGGACAACTTAGCACAGGAGAAACTCTGGAGGCGCTACTTACTCCAAAGACGAAATATATTGTTCATAAACCTTCAACTATTCAAACATGGGAGAGAGGTGTCAATCTTACTTCAAGTACATACTATGATACTGATGGTCATGGTACTGGTGTTGCAGGCATATTAAACGGAGGGCAATTAGGATATCATCAGTTTGTGGGTGTCGCACCTGATGCTGAGTTGATGGCAATCAATATTTTTGGATCAGATGGTCTCACTGTGGAAGAAGGACTCATCTGGGCTCGCGACCACGGAGCTGATGTTATTCTTATTGAGGTCGGTTCATGGACATACGAGTTTCTCGATGGCTCTAGTAATGTAGAATTAATGATTGATGCTCTTAC